>JAZSJL010000182.1:0-7839 GCA_045534355.1 Acutalibacteraceae bacterium | reverse complement strand
TGGGGATGAGGAAACAGAACTGGCCCGCAGAATGACAGAGGGGGACAGAGAGGCAAAGCGTAAGCTTGCTGAAGCAAATCTTCGTCTTGTTGTAAGTATTGCAAAAAGATATGTTGGTAGAGGTATGCAGTTCCTTGATTTGATTCAGGAGGGTAACCTTGGTCTTATTAAAGCGGTTGATAAATTTGACTATACAAAAGGCTTCAAGTTCTCAACCTATGCTACATGGTGGATTCGTCAGGCAATTACCCGTGCTATTGCAGACCAGGCAAGAACAATCCGTATTCCTGTTCATATGGTTGAAACAATTAACAAGGTTAAAAAAACTAACAGTCAGCTTCTTCACGAAAATGGCAGAGACCCGACTGCAGAAGAAATTGAACTTGCTATGAGAATTACTTCTGACGACCAGGAAGCAAAAAAACGTCTTTCAGAAGCAAACCTTCGTCTTGTTGTTAGTATTGCTAAAAGATACGTTGGTCGTGGTATGCAGTTCTTGGATTTAATTCAGGAAGGCAATCTTGGTTTGTTAAAAGCCGTTGAGAAGTTTGATTATACAAAAGATTTCAGATTCTCAACTTATGCTACTTGGTGGATTAGACAAGCTATTACACGTGCTATTGCAGACCAGGCAAGAACAATCCGTATTCCTGTTCATATGGTTGAAACAATCAACAAAGTTAAAAAGACAAACAGTCAGCTTCTCCACGAAAACGGCAGAGACCCTACTGCTGAGGAAATTGCAGAAAGACTGGATATGCCTGTTGAGAAGGTACGTGAAATCCTTCGTGTTGCTCAGGAGCCTGTTTCTCTTGAAACACCTATCGGTGAAGAGGAGGACAGCCACTTAGGTGACTTCATTCCCGACGAGGACGCTCAGGCACCTGTAGATGCTGCATCGATGGCTCTTATGAGAGAACAGCTTGCAGAGGTTCTTAAAACACTTACACCAAGAGAAGCAAGAGTTTTAAGCCTTCGCTATGGTCTTGAGGATGGTAACCCAAAAACTCTTGAAGAGGTTGGTAGAGAGTTCAACGTTACACGTGAAAGAATCCGTCAGATTGAAGCAAAGGCATTGCGTAAGCTTCGCCATCCATCACGTTCAAAGAAACTTCGTGACTTCCTTGATTGATAAAATAATTCAATAACAACAAAACACCACACCCGGTGGGTGTGGTGTTTTGTTGTTATGTTTTTATACGAGATATTTTTTTACAAGTGGTATCTGGTTGAGTATTGCAGAAATGATTTCTGAAGCTACGTAGGTAATAAAAATAACGGCAGGTATTGCAATATACGGGTTTACCATTACAGAGTTAATACCGAAAAGCTCATTTAATTCAAATATTATAAACGTGTGCACAAGGTAAACACCGAAGGTATGCTTGGAAATTGCTGAAATAAACTTTTCTGTTCTTTCAGAAGGGTTAACGTTTTCAAATATTTCTTTGATGACAACGAAAACGAATAAGCTCTGGAATAAAACAGTAAATGAATCGTATTGATAAAATTCACTGTAGAATTTACCCTTTATCTGTGAAATTACAAGTGTGCCTAAAACTGTACCTGCGAATGCAAGGGGCCCGAAAATGTATATAATCTTCTTCAGGTACTTTGGTATGTTGTATTTTACGATGTAGTAGCCAATAAAGAAATAGGGAGTATAGCCTAAGGGTAAGCTTAGAAATGCTCTGTTAGCGTTTGTTTTTACCCATTCAAAGTCCGGTATTAAAGCTACGGCAGGGATTAAAAAGGTAACAACAATCGAAACGAAAATGAAATATCGTGTAGTTGCCCGGGAGGCTGATATGCGCCTTAATATTGGTACAAGAGCATAGAAGCCAACTATTAAAAGGATATACCACATATGGTAGTTACCCAGGAGAATCTTCTTTACGAATTCTGTTTTACCTATAACCTCAACATCATAGTTAAATACTGCGTAAAAGGTAGACCACACAAAGTAAGCAATAAGCATACGGCTTATATTTTTTGTGTAAAGTGAGCGTGTTTTGATTTTTTTATCCTTGTTCAAAAACAGGGTGCCACTAATCATACAGAACACAGGCACAGCCCACCTGGATAAGCTGTCAAAAACGTTAAATGCGCCCCATTCGTATGTGTCTACAGAGAAATTGTCAAAATTCTGTGTTGAAACGTGTATTGATATTACTGCAAAGCTTGCGAGAATTCGCAAAATATCAAGATATAGTATTTTCTTTTTCTGCATCAGCATCAACTCCGTTTCTTATTATATCAAATAGTGTTTTTGGTGTCAATTATGGTTGAATCTGCATCTTTGGGAAGCTTTTTGAAAAATGAAACGGCAAAGGGCAGAGTAATGAAAAAGGTTATAGCATCTGTTGCCGTTTGTGTAATTTGTATTCCCAGTAAGCCTAATAGACGTGAGAATATTAAAATAAGTGGTATGAACACAAGACCACTTCTTAAAGCAGAAAGGAAGGTAGCAGCTTTATTTTTGCCAATGCTCTGGAAGGTCATGTTACAGCAAATGGAAAGTGGCTGAAAGAATAGTGCAAAGAGCTGAACCTTAAGTGCAAACGAGCCTATTTCAATAACGGTAGGGTCATCTCTGAAAAGACCAACAAGTCCATCGCTTAAAAATAAACCAACTATGGCAAGAAGGCTGAGCATAGCCTCACCTGTGAAAAGAGTGAAGAAAAAGCCTTTTTTTACTCGGCTGTATTTCCTTGCACCGTAGTTAAAGGAGCAAACAGGCTGGTAGCCTTGTCCAAGACCTAAGCCTACGGCAAATATAAAGAAGCAAATTCTGTTTACAATCGTCATTGCTGCAACGGCTGCATCACCATACACGGCAGCAGAGTTGGTAAGAAGCATTGTAGAAATGCTTGTAAGACCCTGCCTCATTAGACTTGGGAAGCCTGTAGGAATAATGTTCTTAAGCTGTTTGATGCTTTTAGGGTAGTATTTGATCGAAATTGTACTCTGTGTTTTTCTTAACAAGAATATTGAAAGAAGCATGGAAAAGCTTATCAGCTGTGAAGCTGCTGTGGAAATTGCAGCGCCTGTAATACCCATTTTGAATACGTTAATAAGGAGCCAATCACCAAAAATGTTCAAAAGACCACCTGTGGTGAGTCCGATCATAGCAAGAGCAGCCTTACCTTCATATCTTAAAATGTTGTTAAGCACAAAGCTTGCCATCATAATAGGTGCAGAAAGCAAAACAAAAAAAGCATAGTCCCTTGCAAATGGCAAAATTGTGTCCGTACTTCCAAGTAACCTCAAAAGGGGATTCATAAAGACAATACCCACTATTGTAACAAATAAGCCTACAATCAGTGATGTGAAAAACGATGCAGATGCAACAAGGTTTGCAACGGAGTATTCTTTGGCACCTAATTTCCTCGATATGATACTGCCTGCACCGTGGCCAAGGGTGAATCCGAGCGCCTGTATTATTGACATAAGACCGAATACAACACCAACAGCACCACTTGCGCTTGTGCCCAAAGTGCCAACAAAATAAGTGTCGGCCATATTATAAATATTTGTTACAAGCATACTGATTGTTGTGGGAATACCAAGCTGTAAAATAAGCTTTGGTATGGGAGTTTCAGTCATATATATGTATTGCTTGTTGTTGTTCGTATAAACCACTTCCAATGTGTGTAGATGTGCAATTTGTTGATTTTTGTATTATAGCAGAAACAATGTTTTAAATCAATTGTGTTGGCGTCTAAAATTAAATATATATTGCTTTTTTATGTAAAATTAAGCCAAAAAGTGTGAGATAAAAAAGAATAAAAAATATTATAAAAATTTGAAAATTTGTCTTGACATTCGTGAAAAGGAATAGTATAATATCAAAAGTTCCTAGCGGGATAGTGTAACGGTAGCACGACAGACTCTGACTCTGTTTGTTGGGGTTCGAATCCCTATCCCGCTGCCAGAAGCCTCGTTCTTTGAACGAGGTTTTTATTTTTTCGTAAAATACAAGCATTAATTGTATATTGTAAATTTCTGAAATCCAACTAATAATTTTAATTGCATTATAAAACTACTTTGTAGTGAACAAATTGTAAAGTATATCGTATTTCATTGCATAAAATTCAAACATATGCTATAATATCTACAATATAAAAGCAGGTGATACAATGGCTAAAAAAACTACAAAAAGAAAAACAGCTTCAAGGAAAAAGAAAAATCAGGCTAACACAACTCTTGTGGTTATGCTTGTTATAATCTTTGTTATTATAGGCGTATTTGTTATTAAAGCAATAAATAAAGATGATACTGTTGTTGATGGCAATACAACTACAACCGAAGCCTCATACGAGCAGGGTGATTCTTGGTCGGGCTCCGATTCAGGCGAAGAGGAAGAGCCTTCAGCTACGGATTTATCCGAGGCAGAATCTACAACCGAGGAGCAGAGTAGTAGTGAAAATGCATCCACAACAAAAGAAACTACTACGGAAATGATGACCTTGCCAATTAACAACGAACCAAGGTCAAATGTAGACGTTATTCTTTCTCATTACACCGATTATATGAGCTTCCCTGAAAATTCACTTTTTATAAAAGATAGTGAATCTAAAGAAAATGCTCACGGTTACACCTATACGTTAAGAGTTAACCTTCCGGGCTCACCTAATAAGCTTATTGGTGATGTTTTTGTGGAAAAGGGTACAGGCAAGGTTACCGATTCAATGGGTAACGAGCCTTGGTATATTACAGACTAAATAAACTTTTAAGCCGACTTGAACCGGTCGGCTTTATTTTTTTGCCTTTTTGGGGAATATTGTTATTGGTGATAATAATGAAAATAAATTTTTTAGAAGAAGCAAATACAATCAAAGGTGAAATTACTGACGTAAGGCGTCAGCTGCACAAAAATGCAGAAACAGGCTTCGAATTAACCGAAACAATAAAAATTATAAAGGATAAATTAACCTCTCTTAACTGCGAATTCTCCGAATGTGGCAAAAATGGTATAGCTTGTGTAATTGGTAAAAAGAGTGACAAGAAAGCGTTTCTCATAAGGGCAGATATGGATGCCTTGCCTGTAAAGGAGCTTTCCGATGTTGATTTTGCTTGTGAAACAGGTAATATGCACGCCTGTGGTCACGATATGCACACAGCAATGCTTTTGGGTGCTGCAAGGCTTCTTAAGGCACACGAGGAAGAGCTTGAGGGTCAGGTTAAGCTCGTTTTCCAGCCTGCCGAGGAAACTCTTTCAGGTGCCAAAAATATGATTGAGAACGGTGTACTAACGTCTCCCGACGTAGGTGGGGCTATGATGCTTCACGTTATGGCAGGAGTACCCCAAAAGGTAGGTACAGTTATTGTTTCGGGTGGTGGCGTCAGCGCACCCGGTGCAGACTATTTTACAATTAATGTAAAGGGTAAGGGCTGTCACGGCTCAATGCCACAGCAGGGTATAGATGCAGTTACTGTTGCAGCGTATATCTTGATTGCCTTGCAGGAAATTTCTGCAAGGGAGCTTGGCGTTGAGGATGTTGCAGTTATAACCGTGGGCTCACTTTGTGGTGGTAGCGCAGGTAACGTAATAGCCGATTCTGCCAATATGCACGGCACCATACGAACCTTTAACGAGGAGCTGCGAGCAAATATTAAAAAGAGAATAGAGTGTATTGCCCAATCTATTGCACAGGGCTTCAGGGCAAGTGCCTGTGTAACGTACTCAAGTGGCTGCCCTTCGCTTATAAATGATGAAGCTCTTTCAGAGTTCACTGTTTCAAATCTAAAAATGCTTTTAGGAGACGATATGGTAATGTCATCAAAGGAGCTTGGCTCATCAATTACAGGTGGCTCCGATGATTTTTCATATATCAGCCGTGAGGTGCCGTCAATTACAATTGCATTGGCGTCAGGTGAGCCTGATAAGGGCTTTGTTCACCCACAGCATCACCCGAAGGTTACCTTTGACGAAGATGCTTTACCTATAGGCTCGGCTATCTATGCTCATATCGCTACAGAGTGGTTAAAGAGTAATTTTTAGTTGTAAAATGTCTTTTATTTTGAATTCGTGTATGGTATAATATAGTAAAGAAATTTAACAACGGAGGTTGTAATATGCCATATATTAATCTTAAAACAACAAAAAAGCTTTCTGACGATAATTGCGAAGCAATCAAAGCTGCTTTTGGTAAGGCTATAGAGTGCTTCCCCGGTAAAACAGAAGCATATCTTATGGTTGGCATTGAGGATGGTGTTAAGCTCTGGTTCAGGGGTGATGCATCACAGGATAGTGCTATTCTTGATGTTGAATTGCTCGGTGCAGTTAATTCCGAGGCGAGTGAGAAAATGACGGTTGCTATTTGCGAGATTCTCGAAAAAGAACTTAATATTTCACCCGACAGAGTATATGTGAAATACACGGGTTACTCCAATTGGGGCTGGAATAAAATGAATTTTTAAATATCTTTAACAAATTTATTGAAACTATTTAGTCAGTTGTTTCGTTGACTTTATTGTTAATTATTGGTAAAATATATTAAATAATATAATTTAACCCCAAGGAGGTATTTCTATGGGCTTTAATGAAATTGCTGCAAAGGCTGTTCGTGCAGTCGGCAGAAAAAGTGGTAAAAAGTTATTAAAGAAAATGGGTCCGGCACCGGCGCTTCCTCGTCCGGAGCCAACAGTTATAGCAGGTGAGAAGTATTATTGTGGATATGCTTCAAAGGTTGTTATGCCTGAAGATATCAAGGCAAAAACATATTGGATTGCAGGTCACGGTATGGGTCACGTTATAGACAGCGTTCACGACCCGATTACTGTTAGTGCTATGTGGGTAGGTGCAGACGATAACGGTGGCTACGTTCACATTGCTGCCGACATTATCGGCTTAACAAACTTTGAGCTTAATATCGTTCGTGATAACCTTAAGGATTTCATGGCAGAAAGCAAATGTGCAGGCGTGTTCCTTTCCTGCTCACACACTCACGCAGGCTTCGATACAGTAGGCTACTGGGGTCAGCTTTATAAATTGCAGTCAGGTAAGGATAAGGACTATATGGACCTTCTCCTCAAATCTCTCGAAGAGGTTGTAAGGGAGTGCTATGCAAATCGTAAGGCAGGTAAGCTTTATATTGGCAAAACTCACGTTCCGAGTGCACAGCTCGACAAGAGAGAGCCTATTGTTCTTCACGATGTTCTCACAAGAACTCGTTTCGTACCTGAAGATGGTACCACAGAAATTTGGTTTATGAACTTTGCTGCTCACCCAAATACCTTAGGTGGTGGCAACCGTACAGTAAGTGCTGACTATCCGTACTGGCTCAGAAAGACTATTACCGACTCTAAAAATGCAAATGTGCTCTTTGGCCCCGGTGCAATCGGTGGCGTAGATCCCGGCGATTACTCTGAAGATGTTTGGGAAAGAACTCAGACTCAGGGTGAAACGTTGGGTAAGGCTGCTCTCGAAATTACAGATGATGTTGAAATGCCTGTGGAAATCACAGTTTTACAGCATAAATACTATTCACCTGTAGATAACGGACTTCTTGCACTTATGGTAACAATCGGTGCTTGTTCAGGTCAGCGTTACCCATCAGACAAGGGCGATTTAGGTCTTGCACTTTTAACGGAAATGGTTTACATAAAGCTTGGTACACAGCAGATTCTTATGCTCCCTGGCGAGCCGTTCACAGAGGTCGTTTACGGTGGCTCACCGGATGCAGATAAGTCTGCAACAGGCAAGTCAAACAGCATCAACCCAACACCTATTATTGATATTGTTGGCGACAAGGAGCTTCTCGTTTACTGTGTTGCTAACGATATGACAGGCTACTGCGTTGCTCCTAATGACTACATTCTTCACGAAACACAGGC
>JAZSJL010000287.1:0-2624 GCA_045534355.1 Acutalibacteraceae bacterium | reverse complement strand
ATTAACGACTACTATATAGACGTTCTTAACTTTGCAACAATGACAATGGTTGCCGGTATTCCATGTGCTATCATCAACCCATTCTCATTCTCACTTGTACCTTGGTTCAGAAGAAAGTTCTCCACAAAGGCTCTCTATCTTCTTGGTACAAAGAGCCAGCCACTCCTTGATATCCCTGTATTCCTTATAGGTATGATAGGTGGTAAGCACAACGGTATATACAAGAAGGTTCTGCCGATGTTCTTCGTTATGGCTATTAAAGAAGCTATTTATATGGTATTCTGGGGCGTTCGTCGAGTTATTCCAAGTGAAATGTACAACGAGTCTATGGACTACTGTGAATGGAAGAACGGTTACAGAACAGAGGCTATGACATCTGTTGCCCGTGACCTTACAAAGAAGCTTGCAAGTATTGCAAACTCTGCTCTTTCATTACAGCTTAAGAAGCTTATCGGTTACGATATTTCTTCTTACACAAGTGGTCAGGCACAGACTGATAACACCAAGATGGGTCTCTTTGCTATGGCTACAATTATTCCTACAGTTACAGGTCTTCTTGGTATTATTCCTATTCTCTTCTATGACCTTAGTGGTGAAAAGAGAGAGCGTATGTACGCTGAGCTTATCAAACGTCGTGAGGAAGCTGCTAAGATTGCTATGTCAGGTGACCCTGAAGCAATTAAGGAGCTTGCAAAGAAGCAGATGGGCGTTTCTGAAACAGACCCTGAAGCTCCATCCGAGACAGAGGATAAATAATTTGTTTCTTAATCGGCGGCACGTTGTGTCGCCGATTAGTTTTAGTAAAAGAAAATTTAAAGGAGGTTAGCTATGACAAGAGCAGAATATCTTTTGAATTCAGTTAAGTTGTTTTCTGTAAGTGGTATAATTCTTCTTGTAGCTAACAGCTTTATTTATGCAGGTGCATACAATGAATCACTTCTTGCCTACGGCACAAAAATCACAAGCTACACCTTTTACGTTATTTGTGTGCTGTGCTTTCTGGCACTAAATGGTGAGGGTATAGGTTATAAGCGTCACAGAGATTTCTCCTGTAAAAAGCGAATAAATATCCTGAAAATTGTTCTTCTGTTTATATTCCTTGTCCGTTTTCTTAAGTGGGCTGTTGAGGATGTAATTCTTGAGGCAGGTCTTTCAGGTGGAGCGCTTCTTTGTGGTAAGCTGTTTTTAGGTATTTTCAATACTGCTTCATCCTTCAGCTTTTTGTTTATGCTTGTTTCTCTTGCTTATCTGTTCAGAGATATAGACACAAAAAAAGTGTTTGTGTTTGAAGCAATATCTTTTGTTTTTGGCCTTGTTTACTGCGTGTACAGAACGTTAAGCTACGCCGTTACCAAATATGGTTTTGACGAATTCGGTACATTTTTTTTCGATGTGTTTTCAAATGGAACGGCTTTGCAGATATTTAGCCTCGCTCAGTACGTGGCATTTATTGTTATGTGCTTTGTTGTTAAAGCATACTACAATACAAAGGTGCTTGGTGAGCAGGATGAAAAAATCAAAGAAAGAAAAAGGATGCTTGTTGCACCTAAAATATACAACACCTCTCACGTTGGTTTAGACACTCTTGAGGATGACTTTCTTCTTGACAATACAGAGGAAGAGAGTTGTTAATATACTGTTAAAAGGCGAGCAATTTTCCATTTTGGAATTTTGCTCACCTTTATATGTGGTAAAATATTATGTGATAATGGTGTATTATATAGAAAGGAGACTGCTATGAGTAAATTAATAAGATTAATAGCCCTTGCTTTAACTATGGTAATGCTCTGTGCAGTTGTTCCTTTTGCGCAGGCTGTAGAGACTACACAGCAGGAAGTGCCACAGGTGGCTGAGGCTACCACAACAGAGGGTGGAAATCAAGCTTCGGCGACTAACCCTTTAAAAGGTGATCTGGATAAAAATGGTGATATTTCCGTAGAGGATGCACAGCTTGCTTTACAGGTGGCATCGGGTGTGGCTGAGTTTACAGACCTTGCAGATATGAATAATGACGGTATTATTTCTATAGACGATGTTCTTAAGATTCTTTCTGATACATTAACCTCAATGTCTGATACAGAGTATGTTCAGTTCCTTGTTGAGAAGGGCTTCCCTAAATCATATACGGATGGTTTACTCCGACTACACAAACAATACCCTGAATGGGAGTTTGTTCCCTTTGATACCACACTTACGTGGAAGGAGGCTGTTGAGGGTGAGCATACCCCACACAATAAACAGCTTATAGAAAATATTGTTTCTGCTAATCTTAAGTGCAGCTGTAGTAATTGTCACGGCAAAATTCAAGAGGCAAGCAATTGGGTAAGTGCTTCTAAAGAGGCAGTTGAGTACTACCTTGACCCACGTAATTTCCTTACAGAGGACTTAATATTCCAGTTTGAAACAACTGCATACGACGAAAATCATTCTATTAATGCAGTTGAAACTATTCTTAAATCTACCTGGATGCACAATAGTGAAATAAGCTACCTTGATGCTGAGGGCAAAACTCAGGTATATAAAAAGGATGGTAAGGCAATCAAATACTCCGAAGCGATAATGCTTGCTGCTAAAGATAGTGGAATGAGTGCATATTTCCTTGCATCTAAAATAGTTCAGGAGGT
>JAZSJL010000218.1:0-5551 GCA_045534355.1 Acutalibacteraceae bacterium | reverse complement strand
CTTCCTAAGACCGCTTGGCCTCCGACTTCTGCCTGGGTTTTAGGCTCTGTTGTAAGTCTTGTTACCCTTGTGATTTACCTTCTTTCCATAGACCCGGTTTTACTTGTTTTTCTTCTTTGTCCTGTTATAGTTATTGCTTTCAGGGTTGCAAAAAACAATCTTGAGCTTGAAAAAGAAAAGGATATGACTCCTTACGAAAGAGAAAAGGATTATGTAAGAAGAACAATTCTTCTAAAGGATTTTGCTAAAGAAATTAAAACAACAAACATCTTTGTTGTTTTAGAAAAAAGATTCCGTGGTGCAATAGAGAAAAATATTGCCGTAATAAAAAAATACGGTTGGAAAATAGCATTACTTGAAATAATTTCCGACTATTTTGCAGAAATTATTCCCGTTACAGGTGGCTTTGTTTACGGCTGCTACAGGCTTATGGTAGCAAAGGATATTCCCATATCAGAATTTTCTGTGCTTGTATCTGCAATTTCCACCTGCCGAAACAAGCTAAACCACCTTGCGCACTATTTTGCAATGCAGCAAAAGCATTGCCTTTGGGTGCAGAATTTAAGAGATTTCCTCGACTACGAACCGAAGATTCAGAGTGGTGCCCTTGAGCCCGAGGAGTTTTCTACACTTGAATTCAAAAACGTTTATTTCAGGTACACCGATGGTGCCGATTATGTTTTGAAGGATATATCCTTCAAAATTGAAAAGGGTCAGACTATTGCTGTTGTTGGCCACAATGGTGCAGGCAAAACAACTCTTTCAAAGCTACTTTTAAGATTTTACGACGTTACCGAGGGTGAAATTCTCTATAACGGTATAAATATCAAGGAATATGACCTTTTGAAATATCGTGAAAAATTTTCATCTGTTTTTCAGGATTACCGTGTTTTTGCCATGACTGTAGCAGAAAACGTTTTAACAGAGGAGGTTACCGAGGAAAACAGACCTTTAGTTGTAGAAGCTCTTAAGCTTTCAGGCGCATACCCCAAAATAGGCTCTCTGCCACATAAAGAGGATTCCCTTCTCACAAAGGAATTTGATTCAGAGGGTGTTCTTCTTTCGGGTGGCGAAACACAAAAGGTTACTATTGCCCGTTTGTTTGCAAGGGACTTCGATATAGCAATTCTCGACGAGCCTTCATCTGCACTTGACCCGGTGGCAGAAAGCAAAATGTACGATTCCCTTCTTGAGGGCACAAGGGGAAAAACCGTTATATATATTTCTCACCGACTTTCAAGTGCCACACATTCAGATAAAATACTTGTTTTCAACAAGGGTGAGCTCACAGAGCAAGGCACACACGCTCAGCTTATGGCGAGTGAGGGAATGTACAGCGAAATGTTTACGCTCCAGGCAGCAGGCTATAAGGAGGTGACCGAAGGTGAAGAATAATGAAAAAATAAAAGCATTCAATAACTATATTTATATGCTTCGCTTCATTTTTAAGCACACACCTTTTATGGGCTTCGGTTACTTGTTTTTTGATGTTCTTGCAAATCTTCCCTGGACACTGTCAAACGTGGTTCTGCTCAAGTATATAATAGATGTTGCAGTTGAGGGTACAAATTTATACCGAGTTGTTATTGCCCTGGCATTGTTTGTGGGGTTTGTTGTTATAACAAACCTTTGTACAACAATGTTTTATGAAGTCTCTATGCCAAAGCAGAAGCAAAAGCTGTATTTTGCTATTTACAAAACAATATATGAAAAAGCTGCTAAAATGGATTACGAGGCATACGATAATCCCGAATACTACAACGACCTTGTTCTTGCAATGAACTCAATGAACGAAAGAGCATACGACGTTCTGTCCAATACGCAGGATATTCTTTCAAACATTGTAAGTGTGCTGACAATAGGTGCAGTAATTGTTTCTATTGATCCTGTGTGTCTGATTTTTGTTGTTGTGTGCGTTGCTATAATGACACCTATCGGCAGACTTATTGCAAAGGTTAACGTTGAACGTGCAGAGGTTATGACGCCCTTTGACAGAAAAAACCTGTATTTCAGCAGAGTGTTCTACTTGCAGGATTATGCAAAGGAGCTACGTCTTTCCGGTGCAGGCAAAATGATTGAAACAAGGTATAACAAAAACGTTTTTGACAGAATAAAAACCATTTCTCCGTACCTTACAAAGCAATGGAAGCTCTATTTTTGTCAAGAAGCATTGCCTATGACTTTGCTTATTTATTTAGGCATTACCTTGCTTATGGGCTACAAGGCAATTGTTGAAAAAAGCGTAACTATGGGTGATTTTGCTGCAACCTTCAACGGTGCTACAGCAATAAGCAACAGCATTTTTGCAATTACAAGCAGATTTGCTATAGACATAAGACAAAACGGTCTTTACGTTGAAAAATTCCGTAAATTTATGAATGCCAAGGAGAAAATGGTTTCGGGTACAAACACAACGGTATTTGAAAAACCTGTTGAAATCAAGTTTGAAAACGTTTCCTTTAAATATCCGGGCACAGAAAAATACGTGCTTAAAAATATAAACCTTACAATTTCACCATACAAAAAGATAGCTCTTGTTGGCTACAATGGTGCAGGCAAAACCACCCTTACAAATCTGCTTTTGCGCCTTTACGATGTTACAGATGGTCGCATCACCATAAACGGTGTGGATATAAAGGAGTGTGATATAAGCGCATACCATCGCAATTTTGCGGCAGTATTTCAGGACTTTTCACTTTTCGGCGCTACAATAGGTGAAAACATCGCAATGGATGAAGCACCCGACGAGGAAAAGGCAGAAAACGCTCTTGGTGCAGCAAACTTTAACAGAAAGCTACCCAATGGCATGAAGAGTATTCTTTTGCGTGAATTTGATGACGACGGTGTATCGCTTTCAGGTGGTGAGGCACAGAAAATTGCAATTGCAAGAGCCTTCTATAAGGATTGCCCCTTTGCAATTCTTGACGAGCCAAGTGCAAACCTTGACCCCATTGCCGAGTATGCACTTAACCGGTCTATGACAAGGGCTGCTGATAAAAAAACAGTTGTTTTTATATCTCACAGACTATCAACAACTGTTATGGCAGACGAGATTTATATGCTTGAAAAAGGCGAAATAATTGAGCACGGCACCCACGAGGAGCTTATGTCTCTTAACGGGAAATATGCATATATGTTCCGTTTGCAGGCAGAAAAATATACCGAAAACCAAGCCTGAAAGACGAAAAATAATGGTTTTAAGGGCATTTTCAACAGCCTTTTACAAATTGTTTAAAAAAATATACTTGACACAGACGAGTTGACAATGTATAATACACAATGTATTTTGATATTTATGCCTTTGTTGGTTACAACGGAGGGAGGGAACTATAAATGAGTCAGGTTAAAGTTAAAGAGAACGAGTCTTTAGATAGCGCTCTTCGCAGATTTAAGAGACAGACTTCAAGAGATGGTGTTATCCAGGAAGTTCGTAAGAGAGAGCACTATGAAAAGCCTTCTGTTAAGAGAAAAAAGAAATCAGAAGCTGCTCGTAAGCGTAAGTTCTATTAAGAAAATGGGAGATGAACCTTATTTTAAGGCTCATCTCTTTATTTTTTTGTGTTTTTGCATATTCTGTTGTTTATTTTTTATTTTTAGTATGTTATTATATAAAATGATGTAAATATAAAGTGATGTAAAACGGCTTTTAATTTTTGATTCTGAAAAGGGGTGTTGCTATGAGAGAAAAGGACACCACAATTAAATATATGTTTCACCGAGTTAACGACATAACTCCCCGTGTTGTAAGGGAGCTGGGTCTTGAGGCAATCCTTTTCGACCTTGACAACACTACTGTTAAGGATGCTACAATGACCACAATCCCGGGTGCAATTTCCTGGATAAAGGAGCTTAAAGCTGCAGGTATTCCGGTTGCTATAGTTACCAATACTCCTCATATCAGAGCATATTGGTTTTCAAAAACCTTTGGCGTTAAATTTCACGGCTTTGCAAAAAAACCGTTGCCACACGGAATTATGCGAATGAGCAGGAAATTAGGTGTGCCGGTAAACAAAATCGGTATGGTTGGCGACCAGGTTTTCACAGACGTTGCAGCGGCAAATCGTTGTGGTGCTGTGCCTTTGCTTGTTGACCCTGTTGATAACAAATGGTTCTGGAAGAATCACTATAAGAAAAACCGTATGAAGGAAGCACCTGTAAGAGAAGCATTTTTAAAGGAGCACGGCTACTATGGCGAAGATAAATAAGCTTCAGAAATTCCTTAAGGGCTCTCACGAAGCGATACTCATATATTCCCCTGAAAACAGAAGGTATTTTACAGAGTTTCCCTCATCGGACGGTTATCTTTTAGTAACCAAAAGTGAAGCGATTTTCTTTACCGACAGCAGATATATTGAAGCTGCACAGAAGGGTGCCTCCTGTGAAGCTCGTCAGGTTACAAGAGTAAGTATTGAAATTAAGGATTATGTCAGAGAAAAAGGCATTTTAAAAATATATACAGAGCGTGAGCGTCTGACAGTTAGCATGGCAGATTTTTTGAAAACTGCATTTTTGCCATGCAGAGTAACTCCCTCCAAGCGCCTTGAAAAGAAAATTGACGAAATACGAATGGTAAAATCACCTGAAGAGGTTGAAAATATCAAGAGGGCTCAGGCTATAGCAGAACAGGCCTTCGAGCACGTTTTAACCTTTATAAAGCCCGGTGTAACGGAGAAGCAGATTGCTTTGGAGCTTGATTTTTATATGCTCTCCCACGGGGCAGAGGCTCTTTCTTTTGAAACTATTGCCGTAACAGGAGCAAAAACCTCTATGCCACACGGTGTGCCCGATGATACTGTGGTGAAATCAGGCGATTTTGTTACAATGGATTTCGGTGCAGTTTATAAGGGCTACCATAGTGATATGACCCGTACTGTTGCTGTTGGCAAGGTATCACCCGAGCAACGAAAAATCTATGAAATAGTGCTTTCGGCACAGCAGGCTGCATTAGTCTCCCTGAAGGCAGGGGTATCCGGTAAGCAGGCAGACGCAGCAGCAAGGGATATTATTACGAATGCAGGTTATGGTGAATATTTCGGTCACGGCACAGGTCACGGCGTGGGTATAGAAATTCACGAGCAGCCCAACGTTTCTATGAGAAACGATAACCCCTTGCAGATGGGAAACGTAGTAACTGTTGAGCCCGGTATTTACCTTCCGGGAAAATTCGGTGTTAGAATAGAGGATATGGCACTCATAACCGAAAATGGATATGAAAACCTTACACATTCTCCAAAGGAGCTGATTATTCTTGATGAATGAAGCCTTTGAAGCATTGAAAAATGAATGTCTCACCTGCGAAAAATGCGGACTTTGCAAAACACGTACCAACGTAGTTTTCGGTGTTGGAAACCCCCAAGCAGACATACTTTTTGTTGGTGAAGGCCCCGGTGAAAACGAGGATTTACAGGGTGAGCCCTTTGTAGGTAAGGCAGGTCAGCTTTTAGATAAATACCTGCAGGTAATAGGTCTTGACAGAAAAAAGAATATTTATATTGCAAATATTGTTAAGTGCAGACCACCACAAAACAGAGACCCTCTCCCCGAGGAGCAG
>JAZSJL010000259.1:0-7315 GCA_045534355.1 Acutalibacteraceae bacterium | reverse complement strand
TATACACAAGGCTTACAGACGATGACGTTGACTACGTTTGTGAATGCTTCAAAGGGATTGTTGGAAAATATATTACAGAGTAAACAGCTCTAAAAGGAGAATGTGAATGCTTTGCCGTTGGGAGGAGCTGCCTGCAGAGTTACAAAATTCTTCAGTCAGACCCTATTACGATAGACTTGATTCGCACCGAAAACAGCTTTTTTTAAAAAGAGTTTTTGATATATGCGTATCATTATTCGGAATTATATTTTGCTCTCCCATATTTTTGATTACAGCCATAGCAATTAAGCTTGATACACCGGGTCCTGTTTTCTACAGACAGGAGCGTATAACGCAGTATGGAAGAGTTTTTAAAATATTCAAATTCCGTTCAATGGTACAGGATGCAAATACAGGTGCCAATCTTACAGTTAAAAACGATGCTCGTATCACTAAAACAGGGAAATTTATCAGAAAATTTAAAATTGATGAGCTTTGTCAGCTTATTGACGTGCTTTTAGGCAATATGACCTTTGTAGGCACTCGCCCCGAGGTTAAGGAGTATGTTGACGAATATACCGACGAAATGCTGGCAACTCTTCTTCTTCCTGCAGGTATTACCTCAAAGGCAAGCATTGTATTCAAAAATGAAAGTGAGCTTCTGCAAAATGCAGAGGACCCTAAGGCAGTTTATCTGAATGAGATATTGCCTCAGAAAATGAAATACAATCTTGAAGGAATTGCAAAATTCGGTATCACAAATGAGATTAAGCTGATTTTTATGACGGTTTTTGCAATTCTGGGTAAGGATTATTCAGAGATTAATAAATCCGAAGAAAAAACGGAGAAGGTATGAAAAAAGATAATTCAACTAAAAAGCTCGTTGCGATTGTAACAAACAACGACGATGACATATATTGCTTCAGAAAAGAGCTTATTGAGGGCATTATGACTGAAGGCTTCCGAGTGCTTATATCTTGCCCTTATGGTGAAAAGTTTGAGCTGATGCAGGATATAGATTATGAATATGACAATCCTGTAATTGACAGGCGAGGTACAAATATTGTTGCCGACTTTAAATTGTTTGTTCACTACTTCAAAATGCTGAAAAAATACAAACCAAGCGTTGTTCTTACATATACGGCAAAGCCAAACGTTTACTGTGCAATGGCTGCACATCTTTTGAAAATACCTGTTATAAGTAACGTTACAGGCTTTGGTAGTGTACTGAAAAAATCAGGAATAGTCCAAAAATTTGTTATGGGACTTTTTAAGCTGGCTTTCAAAAAGGTGCGTTGTGTTATGTTTCAGAATGAAACTAATATGAATAACGCTCTCAAAACAGGCATGATTAAAGGTCGCTACAGGCTGATACCCGGTTCAGGCGTTAACACCGAAAGATTCTTCAAGCAACCATATCCTAAAGGTGGAAACGGTATTGAAGGCGATACGGTAGTTTTTAACTATATCGGCAGAATTCTTGAGGATAAGGGTGTAGAGGACTATATCGCAGCAGCTAAAAGGATAAGAAAAAAATATCCGAATACACGGTTTAATATGATGGGCTTTGTGGAGGATACAGAAATTCATTATGTTGAGGATTTGAAAAAGCTTCAGGAAAAGGACGTTGTGATTTTTCACGGTAGCCAGAAGGATACAAGGCCTTATATAAGAGAAGCTCACGCTACGATTCATCCATCTACCTATGGAGAAGGCATGAGTAACGTGCTTCTTGAAACTGCTTCGTCAGGCAGACCGATTATTTCAACAGATAATCCCGGTTGTATGGAAACCTTCATAGATGGTGTAACAGGCTTGCGTTATCACGGTGGCAACGTGGATGAGCTGTGCGAGAAAATTGAGCAGTTCCTTGCAATGCCTAATGAGGAAAGGGCTTTGATGGGTGAAAAGGGCAGAGAATATATAAGAGAAAACTTTTCTCGTGAAATTGTAGTTAATGCGTATTTAGAAGAGATAAACAAGCTAATATAAAAATTACACATTGTTTTATTGGAGTTTATGTGATTATGGGCTATAAAAATTTAGTGTTTCCCGAAAATTCATTGTTCCTTGTAACAGGTGGTGCAGGCTTTATCGGCTCCAACCTTTGCGAGGCTATTCTTGAAATGGGCTACAGAGTAAGGTGCCTTGACGACCTTTCTACAGGCAAACAGAAAAATGTAGATATGTTCCTTGATAATCCCGGCTACGAGTTTATGAAGGGTGATATAAAGGACTACGAAACCTGCCTCAAGGCCTGCGAGGGTGTAGATTACGTTCTTAATCAGGCTGCGTGGGGCAGTGTACCAAGAAGTATTGAAATGCCTCTTTTCTATTGCAAAAACAATATTGAAGGTACACTTAATATGCTTGAGGCAGCCCGTCAATGTGGTGTTAAAAAGTTTGTGTATGCATCAAGCTCCTCTGTTTATGGTGATGAGCCTAATCTTCCTAAAAAGGAAGGCAGAGAGGGAAACCTTCTTTCTCCTTATGCAGTAACAAAGCGTTGTGATGAGGAATGGGCAAAGATGTACACAATGCACTATGGTCTTGATACGTACGGAATGAGATATTTTAACGTTTTCGGACGTAGGCAGGACCCTGACGGAGCTTATGCAGCAGTTATCCCGAAATTCCTTAAATTGCTTATCAACGGTCAGGTGCCTACTATAAATGGCGATGGCAAGCAGTCAAGAGATTTTACCTATATCGACAATGTTATAGAAGCAAATCTGAAATCCTGCCTTGCTTCCCACGAGGCAGCAGGTCAGGCTTACAACATAGCCTATGGTGGCAGAGAGTACCTTTTAGATATTTACTACGGTCTTACAAAGGCTTTGGGTATAGATGTTGAGCCAAACTTCGGTCCCGACAGAGCAGGAGATATCAAGCACTCAAATGCTGATATTTCAAAGGCTAAGGAGCTTTTAGGTTATGACCCTGATTACAGCTTTGCAGATGGCATTAAGCTTGCAATCGAGTGGTACAAGGAGAATCTTTGATGAGCGATAAAGGCACAATTATTTACTATGGTGGCTTCTCATTACCGGATAAAAACGCCTCTGCCAATCGTGTCGTGTCAAATGGTAAGATTTTTAACGCCTTGGGCTACAGAGTGGTTTTCCTTGGTGCAGATTACGAGGATAGCTCCTATGACGGAGTTAAGAATGTAGGCGAGGATATGCTGTGTGAAGCACATCCGTCAGGTGCTGTGCAGTGGCTTAAGCAAATTGTTTTCTTTAAAAATTTAAAGAAAATAGTAGCACAAGACAAAACAGTAAAGCTTGTTATTCTTTATAACGTTCCCTTTATTACTCTTTTACTTGCAAAGCTATTCTTAAAGAAATACGGCATTGAGGTGGCGTATGATTGTACAGAGTGGACACGCTTTACAGAGGGCTCATTCGTAAAAAGAGCGTTTAAGTACGTAGATGAGTTTTTTGTAAGTGGACTTATTCACCTTGTTGCCAATAGAGTAATAGTCATCAGCGAAATGATGATGAAGACCTATGAGAGTAGCAAAAGAATTGTTAAGCTGCCACCACTTGTAGATGTATCTGACCCTATGTGGCACCAGCCTGTTGAAAGGAAAGCTGATGAGTTTACCTTTTGCTTTGCCGGCTTTCCGGGTGGCAATAAGGAATATCTTGATAAGGTGGTTGAAGCCTTTTCAAGCCTTAACATCGAAGCACGCTTGAAAATAGTTGGTGTGAATAGGGAACAGTTTGAAAAGATGTATCCGAATGTAGCAATAGGTCAGAGTGTTGATTTTTTAGGTTTGCTTTCTCACAGCGATAGCATTAAAGAGATTCTATCCTGCGATTGCTATGTATTTATAAGACCATCGGACAGACGTAACAATGCAGGCTTTCCTACAAAATTTGTTGAAAGCTTCACCTGTGGTGTGAAAATAATTACCACAGACGTAAGCGACGTTAAAAGCTACGCAGACGAGGATTGTATTATTTTGAAGTCTACCGATATTGCAGAGTTAAAAGCTGCAATGCAAACAATAATGCGCTCTAATAAGGCAGCTTATAACAGAACACCTCGTAATACTTTTGATTACAGAAATTATATAGATGAAGTACAGCGTTGGCTGAATTGATTACAAAGGAGATGTAGCTATGGCAAAACAAGGCTTTGGTTTTAGTACCATTCAATCTATTGCTATAGCTTATATTGTAATCTGGTCATTATCTCCACCTTTAGAAATTGATATGATATACAGAATACTTGCTCTTGGAGCAGTGTTTATATGGGGAGTATGCTGGTTGCTTCGTGAGAATCCCATTGAGTTGAATGCAAATCAGCTTGTGTCAATTTTCTTTTTGTTTGTGGTGGTTGGTGTCACATTCATAACTAATGGTGATTTTAAGGGCATATTAAAGCAAATTGCATTCTTTATGCTTGTAATCTGCTTTATAATAAACAGCTTCTACGATGGTAAATGGAAAGAGCTTAAGTGGATTGTACCAATTGTGCTTGTTATGTTTATTATCTGGAACTATAAAACGGTTGAGGCTCTCATTGAGGATCCTACTATTGCAAGGCGAATAGTAAGGGATGATGAAAGCATATATCCATACCTCAGGCAGGGTATTGGTGGATACAACCTGGTTTACCCACAGGTGTGCTTGTCTGCACCGATTTTTATGTGGACCTCCAAGGCATTCAAAAACAATAAGCTTTACTTTGTAATTGGCGTTTTGTGGATAATAAGCTACCTTCAGCTTATCCTTAAGGCAGGTTATTCTATTGCGATTTTCGCTACTGCAATAGGACTTATTCTAAGCTTCTTCTACAATGGTAAAAGTGGTGTGGCAGCATTCGTAATTGCCATATGTGTTTTTGCCGGAATCATGCTGTCTATTTTATATATTGATGATTTCAGAAATTGGCTTTTGGAGACCTTTGACGGTACTGCCGTTGCTAAAAAAATCAACGACCTTGTTGCTACGGAGGAGACGGGTGAAGCAGAGGGCTCAATTGCGCTGAGACTGAAACGATATATGGCAAGCATACAGGTTATTGTTAAATATCCTGTTATCGGCGCACTGTGGCGTGAAGGTGGTGGCGCACATTCAGCCTTTTTGGATATTGTTGCAAAGTATGGCTTGTTTGGTGGTTGGTTCTTTATAAAATCTGTGTGTAGTGTTCCGAATAAGTATAAAAGCCAATGTGACAGAAAGCATATTCTGCGCCTTTGCAACGCAACACTCGTTGTAGTTATGATTGTTTCAACACTTAATTCTCTTACCTATTCTGTTTATTGCGCCGTGCTATTGGTATTGCCGTTATTTTTTGAAGATATTATGAATTGGGACAGGGAGGGTATTCAAAAATGAAAATTCTTTGGACAACAAATATAATCCCTGCAAATCTGATTACCGAAATAGAGTTCAATGCCGATATTCTTGGTGGCTGGGTAGAGGCTATGGCAAGCAGACTTAAAGGTTATAGCGATATTGAGCTTGCAATTGCCAGCAGGTGCGAAAATGGTGAAAGCTACGAGCTTGAGGTGGATGGCATTAAGTACTACGGTATTCCATATACCTCTGCAACAACCTATGAAGCTATTTATTCACGTGTTGAGGAAATTGTTTCTGAATTTAAGCCTGACCTTATACACGTTGAGGGTACAGAGTTTTTACACGCCAAGGCTGCTGTGAATATTGGCAACAGACTAAATATCCCCACAGCCGCTTCAATGCAGGGCATATTAAATGGTCAATACAACTATCAATGTGGTCAGCTTCAGGTTGATGATATGCTTCTTTCAGGAAATGCTACCGATTTTTGTGCAGGAATGCTCCTTCACCTTAGAAAAACACGTTGGTATAAAAAAAGATTGTCTCACGAAAGAGAGCTTATTTCCAATGCAAAATATATCATGGGCAGAACTACCTGGGACAGAGCCCATACATACGCTTTAAATCCGGATGCAAAATATTTTTCCTGCAACAGAGTTTTGAGAGAACCTTTTTACAATGAAGAGTGGAGTATAGATAAGATAGAGCACCACTCCATATACGTAGGTAACAGCTACTATGCCCTTAAAGGCTTTCACTTTGTGGTACAGGCTTTGCCACAGCTTATAAAGGACTACCCCGATATAAAGGTGTATGTGGCAGGTCACAAGCCTTTTTCAGAAGGCGATAGGCGTTCTTTCATAAAGAAAGGCTACGGCGCCTACCTTAAGAAGCTTATAGATGATTTAGGTGTAGGTGAGCACATAGTGTTTACAGGTCCCTTAAGCGCCACAGAGGTTTCCAAAAGACTTTCTAAAACACATGTGTACGTGCTTTGCTCTGCTGTAGAAAACAGCCCCAATACTTTAGGTGAGGCAATGCACATAGGTACGCCTTGTGTAGCTGCTTACGTTGGTGGAGTTCCGGATATGGCAGAGGACGGAAGGGAAGCGCTCTTTTACAGAAACGACGATCCAGCCTTGTTGGCGTGGAATATAAAACGTATATTTGATAGCGATAAACTTGCGCTAAGCCTTTCTCAAAACGGCAAGGCTCGTGCGAGAGTGACCCACGACCCACAGCTTAATGCCCAAAGGCTTGTGGATATATATAAAGAAATTTTAGGTGAATAAACGAGGTGAGAAAATGAATTGTGCTCCGGTTGCATTGTTTGTATACAACAGAGCAGACCATTTTAAGAAAACGTACGAAGCATTGGCTTCCTGTCCTGAGGCTGTAAATACGGATTTATTCATTTTCTCCGATGGTGCAAAAAACGAAAACGTGCAGAGCGCTGTGGATGAGGTAAGGCTATATGCACAAAACATAGCAAACCATAATCGCTTTAAAAGCATCTGTATAATAGAGAGCCCTGTAAACAAAGGTCTTGCCAAATCAATTATAGATGGTGTTTCTATGCTTTTGAAAAAATATGGCAGGATTATAGTGCTTGAGGATGATTGCTGTTGCTCACCATATTTCCTTGGATATATGAACAGATGTCTTGATTTCTATAAGGATAACAAAAGCATTGGTGCAATATCAGGCTATTCACCGGTACTCGATTTCCCCCAAGATTATTTGAACGATATTTTTACAGCTTATCGCTCATGCAGTATGTCCTGGGCAACCTGGGAGGACCGATGGCAAAACGTTGACTGGGAACTTAAGGATTTTTCTGATTTCTGCAGAAAGCCTTCGCTTGTAAAAAAGCTTAATGCCAACGGTAATGATAGATTTATGCGCCTTTATCGTCAGACTAAGGGTAACGGTAGCTCCTGGTCGGTGCGTTTCGGTGCTCACCTTGTTAAAAATGGATGGTTGACAGTTTATCCACGATATTCATATATAAGTAACATAGGCTG
>JAZSJL010000181.1:0-5699 GCA_045534355.1 Acutalibacteraceae bacterium | reverse complement strand
CGTGTTATGAAGGAGCGCTTGCACCTTGGTCAGGACGGTATAATAATTATAACAGCTACAATAGATGGTGCTTCAGGTGAGCTTCTTTCAGGTCCTGAGGTTGTTTCCAAGGGCTTTGTATACGTTAAAGAGGCAGAGCTTCTTATGAACGAGGCTGTTACGGTTGCTATGAGCGTTATAGATAGCTTCCCACCATATAATTTCGACGTTAACCAGATGAACAATAAGCTCAGGGATGCAATTTCCAAGCTTATGTATGAACGTACTAAACGTAGTCCGATGATTTTGCCTATTTTAATGGAGGTTTAAAATGAAGTTTAAAGCTTTGTTTTATCAGAATCCTGCAGGATTTTCAGCAGCCCTGCTTTTATTAGCTGCAGCTGTTTGCTCGTATTTTATCAATAAACAGGCTTTTGGGATGTTGCTTACATCGTTTTTTGTGGTTTTGTTTATTGACATAATATATTCAGCTTTATCATTGAAAGCAACAAAGAAATACGTTGTTGCACTAAACAAAGCGTTGCTTTCGGGTAAATCCGGAGCTATATCCCAATTTCCTCTTCCTGCAGTTATGTGCGACAGATACGGAAACATTGTATGGTATAACGATAGCTTTTTTGACAACATAGTTAACGAAGCTGATGTTAATAAAATTTCTGCAAACGATTTTTTTGATGATTTTTCCTTTGCTGAATATGCAAGTAAGGGTATGGTTAATGCTTCCTTTGGTGAAAACCAATACACAGCATTTATCGTTGAAGTGAAAAGCGAAACTAATCCAATGCTTTGTATTTATTTGTTTGATGATACAGCACTAAAAGAGGTTGCTCTTGAATACACCTATTCTAGACCCTTCGTAATGCTTCTTTCAGTTGATAATATTGAGCAGCTTTCACGTCGGCTTACAGATAGTAAGTTTGCTCAGGTTATTATCGGAATAGAAGCCCTTGTTGAGGATTGGCTTAAGGATTTTAACGTTATTCTCAAGAAAATCGGCAATGGTAACTTTTTGATTATTGGTGAAAAAAGGCACCTTGATCAGTTAATGGAGCAAAAGTTTTCCATTCTGAATGCAATAAGAGACTACACCTATAAGGACATTACCGTAGATGCAACCGTTTCAATCGGTGTAGGCACAGGTGAGGATTTCTTTAAGTGTGAATCACGTGCGAAAAAATCCCTCGATATGGCTTTGAGCAGAGGGGGAGACCAGGCTGCTATATACGATGGTGAGGGCTATATTTATTTTGGTGGTGTTTCCAACAGAGTCAACGATAATAGCCGTGTTTCACCAAGGCAGACTGCTGCAACTATATCCAACCTTTTCAAGAAATACGAAAATGTAATAATCTGTGGTCATAAATATTCCGATTACGATTCAGTCGGTGGCTCTTTGGGTATGTGGTTTTTTGCCAATGCATGTGGACTTGATGCATATGTAGTTGTTGACGAAAAAACAACTCTTGCCGAACCACTTTTGAATATACTGTCTGAAAAGGGCTTCAAGAGCTTTGTTTCACCTGCACAGGCTATTGATATGTGTAACAAGAATACCGTTTTAGTAGTTGTAGATACCCAAAGACAGATGCTTCTTGATGCTCCCGGGTTATGTGATAAAGCAGGTGCAAAGATTATTATTGACCACCATAGAAGAGCAGATGATTATATATCTACGGCAGATGCATACTACTGTGTACCTTCTGCTTCATCTGCTTGTGAAATGGTTGCAGAGCTTATTGAGTATTCCACTATTCAGGACAATCCTACTGCTGAAATAGCCACAGCATTGCTGTCAGGTATTGTTCTCGACACAAAGGATTTTGTTCTTAAAACCTCACAGCGAACCTTTGAAGCAGCAGGATATTTAAAGGATAACGGAGCCAATACAGTTCAGGTCAGAAGGCTATTTGCTATTGATTCCAAAATGGCTGTACATAAGCACCATATAATATCAAGTGCAAAAATTTTCAATGGTTTTATAATTGGTTCTTGCACAGAGAATATAAAAAACATTCGCATAGTTACATCTGTTGCTGCTGATGAAATGCTTAATATAAATGGTGTTAAAGCATCATTTGTTATTTACAAGCTGGATAGTAGCAGGTATCAAATTTCAGCTCGTTCTTTGGGTGAAGAAAATGTTCAGCTCATTATGGAACGACTTGGTGGTGGAGGCCACAGCACAATGGCAGCTGCTCAAATTGAGGCACAGGATATACTTGAGGTAGAGAGTGTTCTCTTGGAGCAAATTAATGAATATTTAAATAATAAATAACCATCTTGGAGGTATAAATAAATGGAAGTTTTATTAAAGAGTGATGTAAAGGGTCTTGGTAAAAAAGGCGAAAAGGTTTCTGTTTCAGAGGGTTATGCACGTAATTTCCTTTTTCCGAAGGGACTTGCAGCAGAAATGAACGCACAGCTTATGTCTGAATTGAAAAATAAAGAGTCATCTGAACAATTCAGAGCAGATGAGGATTTAAAGGCTGCAAAGGCTTGTGCTGCAAAAATCAGCGGACAAACTGTCGTTATTAAAGCAAAGGGTGGCGCAAACGGTAAGCTTTTCGGCAGCGTTACAGCAAAAGAAATTGCACAGCTTATTTCAACAAAATTTGGGATCAAGGTAGACAAGCGTAAAATTACTGTTGACGATATTAAGGCTTTTGGCACATACAATACACAGGTACGCCTCCATCCTCAGGTTACTGCTGATTTCAAGGTGCAGGTTGTTGAGGAGTAATTTTTCAGAAGGGTTTAGATTATGGCTGATTCAAATATTCAACAATATGATTTAACCGATTTACCATATAGCCTTGAAACTGAACAGGCTATCATCGGTTCAATATTAATCAATCCTGAGTGCGTGAGCTTGGTGCTTTCACTTATTAGGCCTGATTATTTCTACATACCTCAGCATAGAGCTATAATGGATGCCATTGTACTTCTTGACTCCTTAGGCTCTCGTATAGATGCTTTGACTGTTCTTGATAAATTGAGTGCAGACAACAATTTCGACAAGGAATCCGGTAAAGCCTTGCTTTTCCAAATCGCACAGAGTGTTCCATCTGCAGCAAACGTTGAGAATTATTGTAAAATTGTAAGAGAAAAATATTTTCTTCGTTTACTTATTTCTATATCGAGAGAAACTATTGATTCTGCTCTTGACGGTAACGCTGAAGCAGATAAAATTCTCGACTCTACAGAGCAAAAAATATACGATATACGTAAAGGTAAGGCAACAGGCTCCATTCAGCGCTTGAGCGACGTTATTTCAGCAGAGGTTTACCCAAACCTTGTTAAAATTTCATCCGATAATGCTGAAGAATTCAAGGGTATTCCTATGGGCTTTTCAAAGCTTGATGAAATTACGTCAGGTTTAAATAAATCCGACTTGATTATTATCGGTGCTCGTCCTGCTATGGGTAAAACCAGCTTTGCTCTTAATATAGCTCGTAACGTTGCTATGACAGGCAAAAAGGTTGTTTTCTTCTCCTTGGAAATGTCAAATGAACAGCTTGCTTCTCGTGTGCTTTCAACTGAAGCACGTGTTGATTCAAATAAATTCCGTTCAGGCGAAATTTCTTCTGAGGAGTGGGTAAGACTTGCAGAGGCAACAGACAGATTGAGCAGATGTAATTTGTATTTTGACGATACTGCTTCTATTACAGTGCCTGAAATAAAGTCCAAAATCAGACGTGCTCGTGATGTTGACTGTATAATCATAGACTACTTGGGTCTTATGGAATCTGCAAAGAAAAAAGAAAACAGGGTTCAAGAGGTTACCGATATTACAAGAGGTCTCAAGATGCTTGCTAAGGACCTTCGAATTCCTGTTGTTTGTTGTTGTCAGCTTTCCCGTGGACCGGAGAAAAATAATGGTAAATCTAACCGTCCTGCACTTTCTGACCTTCGTGATTCAGGCTCAATTGAGCAGGATGCTGATATAGTTATGATGCTTTATCGTGAAGGCTACTACAGTAGCAAGGATGCCGATGCTGACCAGATTGATATGACCAAGGCAGATGTAGACATTGTTAAAAACCGTCACGGACCTACAGAAAGGGTTAAGCTCCATTGGGATGCACAGTACACCTTGTTCTCAACGTTGGAGTATAGAGATGAATAATTACACAGCAATCGTTACCCAAAAGGTACTAAGCGCTATTAACGATAATAATATGCTTGGGTTTGGTGATGAGGTTATTGTAGGCTTTTCGGGTGGTGCGGATTCCGTTTGCCTTTTGCACATTTTGTTTTCCTTGCGTGAAAGGTTAGGCATTACTGTTAAAGCTGCACACGTTAATCACGGGATTCGTGGTGATGAGGCAAAAAGAGACGAGTCTTTTTCTTCTGATTTTTGTGCTCGTTATGGCATAGCTTTTTATTCGCATTCCTTTGATTGCATTGCCGAATCAAACAAAACAGGGGAGTCACTTGAAGAGTGTGGCAGACGAATCAGGTATGGTTATTTCAATTCTCTTGTGGGGGAATATGGCAAAATAGCAACAGCACATAATGCTAACGATAATGCTGAAACGGTTATTTTCAATCTTGCAAGAGGTACGGCGTTAAAGGGTGTTTGTGGTATTCCCTGTGTGAGAGGTAATATTATCAGACCACTCATTTATTGTACACGTCGGGAGATTGAGCTCTACTGCCAAGAAAACAATCTTGAATTCGTTACAGACAGCACTAATTTAAGCGATGATTATTCAAGAAATAAAATCAGACACAAAATTTTACCCGTACTTACAGAGCTTAATTCCTGCGCAATTGAAAATATTATTTCTTTTTGTATAGGTGCCCGTCAGACAGAAGCATATATTCGTAGCGAAGCAGAGGAACGCCTTTACAGTGCTACTGTTTCCAAGGATACCTATGATATTACTCCTTTACAGAATTGTCCGACAGCTCTGTTAAAAGAGATTGTTTGTGTTGCCTACGAGAGCTTTTCAGATAACTCTCTTGACCGACAGAAGGTTGATGCTATTGTTTCGTTAATTTTTAATTCGGGAAGGCTTCAGCTTTATGGTGATGAATATGTTGAGGTTGTAAAAAAGAAGCTTAGATTTTTCAAAAAAATAAGCTGTGAACCTACAGATGCTTTGCCTGTTGGCGGTGTTGGTGAGTATAGCTTCGGCACATACAAGCTTACAATAAAAAAGTTTACAGATTGTTCAATAAAACCGGTTAATAATTTGTTGTTAAATTCAGTTGATTGTGATAAAATTAATGGCAAATTATTTCTTCGTACCCGTTGTGAAGGTGACAAAATTACGTTGTTTAAGCGTAATGTTACAAAATCATTAAAAAAAGTTTTTTGTGAATACAATATTCCTGTTGAAAACAGAAATGCACTTCCGATTTTGTGTGATGACGTCGGAATTGTTTGGGTGTATGGAATCGGTACTACAGCACGTTGCTGTGTGGATGATAATTCAAGTAATATTATTTGTATCGAAGGAGAAAATAATGGATAACAATATTAGCAAAGATATCGAAAAGGTTTTAGTTTCCGGAGAGGAATTATCAGCGATTGTTAAAAAGCTTGGTGCCCAAATTTCAGAGGATTATAAGAACGAGGATTTAATTCTTGTTAGTATTCTTAAAGGCTCCGTTATTTTTATGGCTGATATTATGAGAGCTATCACTGTTCCTTGTACCATTGATTTTATGGCTGTTTCAAGCTATGCAGACGG
>JAZSJL010000138.1:0-5146 GCA_045534355.1 Acutalibacteraceae bacterium | reverse complement strand
TGTTCAGTTTTCAGGGTATATGCCTTGAAGGAGTCGAAGTTATTCTTCGACTCTTTTTTTGTTTTGTTTATTATGACGTACTGCCAAATACAAAGCAAATCAGAGTTAAAAATTGATTTTTTGTCTATGATAATAAGTTTTTTATACAATGTTCTATTTTTAGCACAAAAAAATTGATATATATTTAGCTATTCTGCTAATTCCTAATTTGAATATTTATGATATAATATATAATTGTAAAATAATATAAACATAAAAGGGGAAGTATTCTATGAAGAAAACTTTAAGTCTTTTCTTGGCAATGCTTATGTTGCTTTCGGTTTTCGTAGTATCATCGTTTGCAGCTACAGCTCCTGAGGTTTCTCAGATTACAAGCACATTCAAGGGTGTTGAAATTACCTGGGATGCTACAGAGGATGCAGCAGCATACATCATTTATCGTGTTGGCGCTGTTATTGGCACAACAACAGAATGTATCTACGTTGATGCAAATGTTGAAGAAGGTAAAAACTATATCTATAAGATTGCAGTTCAGGCTAACGACCATTCTGTAGCAGAATCATCAGACTACGAGGTTTCATTTTCTCGTCCATACTGTGCACATAGCGATTATACGTATGTAATCGACTATCCTGCAACTGTTTTCAAGGCAGGTCTTAAGCACAAGCATTGTAATGTTTGTGGTTTGGATTTAGATGGTGAGGCTATTAAGCAGCTTGTTCCTGCATCACCTGTTATCAACTACCTTTCAAATGGTATCGATGGTGTTAAGGTTGCATGGAATAAGGTTGATGGTGCTACTACATACCGTGTTTTCCGCCGTGCAGGTGGCGAAACATCTTACACAAAGCTTGCAGATATCAAGGGCACAAGCTACGAGGATAAAACTGCAAAGAGTGGTATCTACTACAAATACGTTATCAGAGCAAAGAACGATGCAGGCTGGAGCCCATACATTGGTGGTAATGTTATCAGACGTGTTGGTACACCAATGAATATCGTTCCTGCAAATACATTGGGTGGCATCTATGTTAAATGGAATGCTGTTGCAAACGCAACCTCTTACAGAGTTTATCGTAAGCAGGTCGGCGATGCAGAGTGGTCATACCTTAAAACAGTTACTAAGACAGGTTACTTTGATACAACAGTAGAGTCAAGTGTTGATTACATCTACACAGTAAGAGCTCTTGCAGGTAAGGTTTACAGTAATTTCATTCCAAGTGCACAGATCAGACGCCTTGAGCAGGTTAAGCTCAATGGCACAAAGAGTGCACAAGAAGGCGTTTATATTGACTTCGAGCCGGTTGAGGGTGCAAGTGGTTACTATGTATACCGTAAGGTAGGCAATGGTTCTTGGACAGCAAACTCACTTCTCGGTACAATCAAAACAACAAAATCTCACACATATCTTGACGTATCTGCTAAGAAGGGTGTTACATACACATATACAGTTAAGGCATTCTACAAGAATGGTGCAGCATACTCTGTTAGTGCATACGAATCAAAGGGTACTTCCTGTAAAGATGTTTATTAATTAAAAGCTTAAGCCTCGGCTCATTTGAGTCGAGGCTGTTTTTTGTGTGTTTATATATTTTTTATTATGAATAAAGTTCATCGAGTATCTCTATTGCATTTGCAACACAACCATTGTTATTGGAGCGTGTAACATATGTTGCTACACCCAATGCTTCTTGTGAGCCGTTTTCCGGAACAAAGCCTGCACGTGCAGCAACAAGCATTTCAACGTCGTTGTAGCCATCACCTGCAGAGTATACGTCTTGCTCCTTAATGCCCATAGCCTTTGCCAGTTTCAAAAGTCCTGTACCCTTATCAACGCCTTTTTTTAATATTTCAACGTAATCTCCCGTGGTTTTAAGGTAGTTGATTTCCGGGAAGCTATCAAGTATTTTCTGTACCTCTTGTGAGCATCCGTGTGCAGCAATCATAACCTTTGTCCAGGGAAGTGGTGCATCCTCAGGTCTTGCAACGTTTTCAAACGTAATATTTTGGCTTGTAAAATGCCGGTATGAGTGTTCATTAAGATTTATAGCACATACTTTGTCAAAATTATAAAGCTCAATGGGCACGTTGGGGAAGGCATCTAAAACTGCATTTAAAGCAGGTATGCCTTCACTACCGACAGCATCGTTAAATATAATTTCTTTCTTTTCGTAGTCATATGCCATTGCTCCGTTGCCCATAAGCACAGGAGCATTTATATATGCCTTGTTGTATAAGTGAAAGCCTTGGTAAACCCTACCTGTGCAAACAGTAAAGCTACCACCCTCAGCCATAAAATTCTGTATAGCCAGAATTACGTCATCTGTAATAACACCATCATCATTTTTTAGTGTACCGTCAAAATCACTGGCAAGTAAAACATTTTTGAATTTCATAAAATCACCACAGTTATTTTATCAAAAACTTATTATGGATTCAATATTTATGGCAGAATATATAATTGTTTTATATTGAAGGCACGTAATTTCTATATGTTGGTGATATTAAAAACTTGATTATATATGGCTGTAGTGGTATAATATTTTAGTTAAATTTTGTTTGAAGGTGAAATAGTGGATAGAAGAGAAAATATAAGAAACGTAGCTATTATAGCTCACGTTGACCACGGTAAAACAACGTTAGTTGACCAGCTTCTTCATCAGAGTGGTATATTCCGTTCCAACGAGCAGGTTGACGAAAGAGTTATGGACTCCAACGCCCTTGAGAAGGAACGTGGTATAACCATTCTTTCCAAAAACACAGGCATACACTATAAGGACGTAAAAATCAATATTGTTGATACTCCGGGCCACGCCGATTTCGGTGGCGAGGTTGAGCGTATTATGATGATGGTTGATGGTGTATTGCTCCTTGTAAATACTTTTGAGAGCTGTATACCACAAACTCGCTTCGTGCTTAAAAAGGCATTGGCTCTTGGTAAAAAGGCTATTGTTGTTATTAATAAAATCGACAGACCGGGTGCAAGACCTAATGAGGTTATAGACGAGGTACTCGATTTATTTATAGAGCTTGGCGCTAACGATGATCAGATTGAATTTCCTGTAGTATTTGCATCAGGCAGAGATGGTTATGCATCGTTGGATTCCGAGGCTCGTGAGGGCGATATGCGACCACTTCTCGATGCTATTTTAGAGCATATAGACCCACCAACGGGTGAAATGGATGGACCACTACAGCTCCTTTTCTCCAGCCTTGATTACGATGATTACCTTGGCAGAATCGGTGTGGGCAGAGTTGAGCGAGGCTCCGTTAAGGAAGGTCAGCAGGTAGTGCTTTGCAAGCAGGATGGCACCACACAGAACGTTAAGGTTGTTAAGCTCTATTGCTTTGAGGGACTTCAGCGTGTTGAATGTTCAGAAGCAAAGATGGGTGACCTTGTAGCTGTTTCGGGTATAGCAGAGCTTAATATCGGTGAAACTGCTTGTGATAAAGACCATCCGGATCCACTTCCTTTTGTTAAAATAGACGAGCCAACAATTTCAATGAACTTTATGGTTAACGATAGCCCGTTTGCCGGCAGAGAGGGCAAGTTTGTTACCTCAAGAAACATCAGAGCTCGTCTTTTTAAAGAGGTAGAAACTAACGTTAGTATGAGGGTAGAAGAAACCGATACTACAGATTGCTTCAAGGTTAGTGGCAGAGGTGAGCTTCACCTTTCAATACTTATTGAAACCATGCGCCGTCAGGGCTACGAATTTCAGGTTTCAAGGCCACAGGTTATTTATAAGCACGGTCCTAACGGTGAGCTTCTTGAACCGATGGAGCTTCTTATTGTAGAGGTTCCTGAAAGCTATGTAGGTGCAGTTATGGAAAAAATCGGCTCCCGTAGAGGTGAGCTTGAGAATATGGATGTACGTGATGGTGGCTCAACTCATATTGAATTTAAAATCCCTGCTCGTGGTCTTATCGGTTATCGTTCAGAGTTTATGACAGATACAAACGGAAATGGTATTATGAACAACCTTTTCGCAGGCTATGAGGAATACAAGGGCGATATTCAGATGCGTGAAAGAGGTTCAATCATAGTTCACGAGGACGGCGAAAGCACAGGCTACGGTCTTTTCAATACACAGGACAGAGGTCGACTTTTCATAGGTCCGGGCGTTCCTGTTTATGAGGGTATGATTGTAGGTGAATGTTCAAAGAACGAAGATTTGACCTGTAATATCTGTAAGTCAAAGCACTTAACCAATACTCGCGCATCCGGTTCAGATGATGCTTTAAGATTAATTCCACACACTGTACTGAGTCTTGAACAATCAATGGAATTTATCAAAGATGATGAACTTATGGAAGTTACACCAATAAATATTAGACTTCGTAAAACAATTTTATCTAAGGATTTAAGATTAAAACAACAGTTCAGAAAAAATTAGATAAAAAGGGGATGTTGCATTGAAGGGAATGAAAATTGGTATCGATTTCGGTTCCTACTCATTAAAGATTTTTGCAGAGGGCAAAGGCATTGTTGTTGATGAGCCTTCTATTATTGCAATTGATAATTTAAGCAACAAACCTATCGCATTTGGAATGGCAGCAAATAATGTTGACGGAAGATATATGGAAGACATAAGTATATCTAAAGTTATTCATAATGGAGTTGTTTCTGATTTTGTTATGGCAGAAAGAATGCTTAGGTACTATCTTCAACGAGTTTGTGGTAACAGAATATATAAACCCAATATTATTATTGCGTTACCTTCAGAGATTTCGAGCCTTGAAAAAAAGACTTTTCTTGATGTTGTAACACTTGCCGGTGCCGGAAGAGTGTGTATGGTTGAAGGTGTTCTTGCTTCTGCATTTGGCTGTGGGATTTCACCTGAAAAGCTTGGTGGAAAAATGGTAATCGATATTGGTCACCATTTAACTGAATATTCAATTGTGTCATTAGGCGGAATAGTTACAAAAGGTTGTATTAAACGAGGAAGTTATGATATTGATAAAGCTATTATTAATCATTTAAAGATTGATAGAGACATTTTAATTGGTCCTCATACAGCAAGAGAAATAAAAAATAAGATAACATCCGCTGAAAAAAGAAGTTGTGAAACAGCTCTTTTCGTTTCGGGTAAAAGTATTCTTGATAATATGCCTATTTCTTTTGAAGTAACATCTACAGAAATTT
>JAZSJL010000308.1:0-1721 GCA_045534355.1 Acutalibacteraceae bacterium | reverse complement strand
GGTTCATATTCAAACTGTAGCTCGGATATTTCTATATCTCCCTTGAATTCTTCGAGGATAATCGGGTTTTCTATATCCTTGATATCCGGCTCTGTGTCTATAATCTCAAAAACTCGTTGGGCAGAATCAACACAGCGTGACCACCAGTTGGTAACCCAGGAGAGGAAGGATATAGGTTGCTCGAGCATTTGCAGATAAACCACGAAGGTTAAAAGCTCACCTATGCTTATATCCTTTGTGGTTACGGCTATAACTCCACCGAAGCCCAGAATCATAGCGCCGATTATATAAACAACAGCAGAAAGTATGGGGTAAAAGGTCGCTTCGGCATTTGACCAGCTTACCTCTGCATTAAGGAGCTTGTCGCTTGTTTTGTTAAAGCCCTCAAGCTCCTGCTCCTCCTTTGAGAAAGCTTTTATAATCCTGTGGCCGTTTATGTTGTCACTGACCTTGGAGGTGAGCTGTGCATTTTGCACCCATACTCTGTGGTGAAGCTTACGGAATTTCTTTTCCATTAAGGGGTATACCACGCCTACTACCAGAGCAGCAGCTATAACCAGCAGAGTAAGCTTTACGTTTGTGAAGAACATTATTACTATAATGCCAACTACAGTAATGGCGCTTGAAATAAGGTAGGGGAATCCGTCAACAAAAAACCAATAAATGTTGTTAGAATCTCTGGTAACTCTTTCCATAAGGGAGCCTGTTTGCTTGTGAGTATAGAAGCCTACGGAAAGCCCCTGCATAGCCTTGAATATTTTTAGTTTTATGTTATAGACAACCTGTGGCAGTATTCCTGCTACAATGTATTGGTAAAATAGTGTGAACAGCTGGTTGAATATTCGAAGCCCTGCCATTGAAAGTACAATAGAGATAAGACTGTTTAACAGCACCTGATAGCTTTCCGTATTACCTGTGTTCAGTACTTCATCATACAGCTTTTGTGTGCTGAATTGTGGGATGATTAACGTTATTGCCGTGCTGAAAAGCACAAAGAAAATCATCAGGAGCATTTTCCACTTTACTTCACTAAAGAAGGAGAAAAGTCTTTTGATTGTGGAGCTTTTGTCAAGACAGCCCTCGCAGAACTTCAAGCCCCTTGGTATAGGTGCACCACACTTGCGACAAACGTTCCCTGTAGCGTTGCTCAGGTATCTTTCATAATCCTCACCCTGCTTTAAGGTGTTGAAAAGCTTTTTGAAATTATCGGCTTTATCAAGGTTGCCGATAGAAAAGTATGCTAAAGAATAAAATTCCCCGTTGTATTTATAGGTTAGCTGACCTGTGGCAATATATTCCTCCACAAAAATCTCGTCTATTTCGCCTATAGGCAAGCAGGTTAATTCAAGAAGCTTTGGCTTTAACTGTACATTTTTGCGCTTGCGAGCAGGGGGGAGTGTCGGTTCCTCGAAAAGAGCTGTATATACCCCCTTTTTATCAAAGAAAACGTACATATCACCATATTCCTCTGCAGAGCTCATATCTGATTTGAATGCATAAATTATTGAATCCGTGTTAAGGTTTTCTTCACCCAACACGTCCTTTATCGGGGCAGGCAGAGGCTCACCTTGACTAAAGGGTTGTCGAGGTGGTTTTTTTAAATGAAGCTTATAAAGTATTTTATTAATAATCTTCATAGTCAATCTCCAAAGGCATTGTAAAAATTTAACCACATTATTATACTATTATATTAAATCGTAATCAAGTCATATATAATACAA
>JAZSJL010000363.1:0-8686 GCA_045534355.1 Acutalibacteraceae bacterium | reverse complement strand
CCTCCGACTTTGCAAACGTTGTTAACGGAGTAAACGCAATTGGTTTGGAATGGGTTATCCTTGAAAATGATGACCCTGTACCTACAGGCCTTGAGGATATTACTCGCAGCTACAAGTGGCTCAAAGAAAACTTTTAAGAGGTGTTTGATATGAAATTAGGCGTACTTACAAACTTACTCGGTAGTGTTTCACTTGAAGAGGCACTCAAATATTTCCGGAGTCTTGGTTTGGAAATGGTAGAAATCGGTTGTGGTGGCTTCCCCGGTAAGGCACACGCAGACCCTGATATTCTTCTCAACGATGAAAAGGCTTTGGAGGATTTCAAAGCACTTCTGAAAAAATACAATGTTGAAATAAGTGCACTCAGCTGCCACGGCAACCCTGTGCACCCCAACAAAGAAATTGCTGCTGAATTTGACAGCGATATGCGAAAAGCAGTTCTTCTTGCAGAGAAGCTTGGTGTTCACCAGATAAACACCTTCTCAGGCTGTCCCGGTGATTGCGATACAGCTAAATATCCTAACTGGGTAACCTGCCCTTGGCCAAATGATTTTGGCGAGATTCTTGATTACCAATGGAACCAGGTTCTTATTCCTTACTGGAAGGAGTTCGTTAAATTCTCAACTGCCCACGGTGTTGACAAAATTGCTCTTGAGCTTCACCCGGGCTTCTGTGTTTATAATACGGAAACTCTCCTTAAATTGCGTAGTGCAGTAGGTGACGAAATAGGTGCAAATTTAGACCTTTCACACCTTATTTGGCAGGGAATGGACCCTATTGCCGTTATTCGCACATTAGGTAAAGCAGGGGCAATCTTCCACTTCCACGCAAAGGATACGAAGATTGATGCCATTAACACAGCAGTAAACGGTGTGCTTGATACAAAATCCTATGCAGATGAAATCAATCGTTCCTGGATTTTCCGTTCAGTTGGCTTTGGTAACGGGGAAACCTATTGGCGTGACGTTATATCTAACCTTCGTATGGTTGGCTACGACTATGTTATTTCCATTGAACACGAGGATTCACTTATGAGCCAGAACGAGGGTCTTGAAAAAGCTGTTGCTCTTCTTAAGAATTGCATAATAAAGGAAGGGCTCACCGACGCTTGGTGGATTTAAAATTCACATATTTTGTGCATAGCTTGGTCTGTGCACACTCGCAGTATACTGATTTTTGTTTTCTTTCACAGAGAAATTAATTGTTAACTTTTGATAAAACACTTGCATTTTGCTATCAATAGTGATAGAATAGTAAAAAATAGTGTTGAAAGGATGCTTTATATAATGAAAAAGAAAATATTTTCTTTAATTATGAGCCTTTGCCTCATTGCTACAATGTTTACTATTGTTGCAGGCGCTGCAACAGTTGAGGTTGAGCCGACTATTCCTACAATAGTTCGTCTTTGCCCGGGTACAGTTATTGGTGAGAAAACTGCAGAAATTTTACCTGCTCCCGAAGTTTATGGCGAGGTTTATGTTGAAGGCTGGGAAATCAAGCGTGAAGGTGGAGACTGGGTTCCATACCACGGTGAGGTTCTTGACGAAACATACGACGGTGCAGTAATCAGATACTATGCAGCTCCATTCTCAAACAACGAAGCAGACTACGCTTACTCAAACGAGTGTGAGCTTATCTGTAAGCACAATCCAAAGGGTCCTTACAAATACAGTGGTACAAACCATTGGCGTGAGTGCGCTGATTGTGGTGGTAAGCATGGCGACGATCTTCACGAGTTCTTCGACGAGTTCGATACTAACCATGAAGATCAGGACACAGTTTGTAAGGTTTGTGGTGCAAAGCGTACATCTCAGTGGACAGGTCTTGCAGGCTTCTTATCTTGGATTTTCAGAGAAATTCTCTCATTGTTCTTATAATAACTAAAATGAGAAGAGGGGTTTGTTATAAACCCTTCTTTTATTTTTTATAATCCATAAATTACACCCTTTATTTTCTTGACAAAGGGTAGATATTAAGGTATATTTAAAAGTGTACTTTTTATTTTATTTAAAAGGAGATGACAGAAAATGGATTCAGGCAGTAGTGGGCATGGGCGAAGTAGATATTTAAAACCGGCGATAGCAACAGCCTGTTTTCGTAAGCTGTTGTCATAAATCATAGGATTTATATTTTCATAGGCAGCTTCCTGTCTGTGTTTGTCGCTGAGTCATCTGACTCAGTTTTTTTATTTTTCGCTCTCGATTCTACTGATAGGGTATAAGTTGGCATGGATATGCGTTCAAAAACCGTTTAGACTTACTTTAGCCAACTTATACACCAGCTACAAAGGAGGAGAGATTATTGACAAAAGAGGTTTTTGAAAGACTCTTACAGGAAAAGCAATATAAGGCAATTAAAAGCATATTAGATACAATGAACCCTGTTGACACAGCGGTATTGCTTCCTGAGTTTGAAGATAAGGAGCTTGTTTTACTTTTCAGGCTTATACCTAAAGAGAATGCATCCTTGGTTTTTACTTATCTTGAACCTGAGGAACAGCAAGTGCTTCTTGAAGCCTTTACCGAAAGAGAAATGCAGTTTATTATGGACGAAATGTTCATAGACGATACTGTTGACGTTATTGAAGAAATGCCTGCAAACGTTGTTAAAAGGATGTTATCAGCTGCAGGTGATAAGCGCAATGTTATCAATACTATTCTCAAATATCCCGAGGATAGTGCAGGTAGCATTATGACAATTGAGTACATCAGCCTTCATCCCACAATGACTATCGGCGATGCTCTCAAAAAAATCAAATCTCGTGGAGAGGACTCTGTTACAGTTAACATTTGTTACGTTGTAGAAAAACACAGGCTTTTGGGTACTATTTCTGCAATGGACCTTCTTACCTGCGATGATGACGAGCTTATTTCTGACATTATGGATGAAAATGTCATTACGGTTAACACTCTTACCGACAAGGAAGAGGTTGCTCAGCTTTTCGACAAGTACGATGTTCTCACAATTCCCGTTCTTGACCAGGAAAATTGCATTGTTGGTATTGTTACTGTTGACGATGCTATCGATGTTATTCAGGAGGAGGCAGAAGAGGACTTCCAGAAGATGGCAGCTATTGCGCCAACAGATAAGCCCTACCTTAAAACTTCAGCCTTCGAGCTGTGGAAGAATCGTATTCCTTGGCTTATTCTTCTTATGCTTTCAGCAACCTTTACAGGTATGATTATTTCATCCTTTGAGGATGCACTCTCAAAGCTTGTTATACTCACAGCGTATATTCCGATGCTTATGGGTACAGGTGGTAACTCCGGCAGCCAGGCATCCGTTACTGTAATACGTGGACTATCAGTAGGTGAATTAGAGGTTAAGGATGTTTTTAAGGTTCTGTGGAAGGAAACTCGTGTTTCCATACTGTGTGGTGTTTCGCTTGCCGTTGCTTGTTTTGTAAAGATTATTCTTATTGATGGAATGCTTCTTAAAACAGATGGTGTTACACAAACAGTTGCAATCGTTGTAGCCCTTACTCTTTGTGCAACGGTTATTTGTGCAAAGATAATTGGTGCAATTCTTCCACTTGGAGCGAAAATATTAAAGCTTGACCCTGCTGTTATGGCAAGCCCGTTTATTACAACAATTGTAGACGCTGTTTCGCTTCTTGTGTATTTCGGTATTGCAAAATCATTTATATCAATTATTTAACAGAGAATAGATACGGAGATTCAGTATGCAGTTAAAATTCAAAAATGGGAAAATCAGAGTTATGCAGGTTAGTGACCCACAGGACCTGCAGTTTATAAGACCTACAATGGTACGTATGCTCAATACAGCCTACGATAAGTATAATCCGGATTTGATTTTACTTACAGGTGATAATATTTTAGGTAACCACCTTTGCGATGCAAGGATAGGCTCACGCCTTGTTATTAAGGATAAGGCAGGGGAGCTTGAAGCAATGCGTGTGGCTATAGATAAGCTTGTTTCTCCCATTGAAAAAAGAAATATTCCTTTTGCTATGCTTTACGGTAATCACGATGACCGTAATTCATTCACAAAGGATGAGCAGGCAGATATCTATCGTGGTTATTCCTGTAATTTAGGTCTTGATGACCCGGATAGCCCTGACTGTGCAACCTACAACCTTCCTATATACTCTGAGGATGGCACACAGGTTAAATTCAATATTTGGATGCTTGACTCTGCGTGGCACGATAAGGAGCAGGATAAATGCTTTGAAATTGTAAAGCCGGAGGCTATAGAGTGGTACAAAAAGAAATCTGCACAGCTTAAGGCTGAAAATGGTGGACAGCCTGTTCCGTCTCTTATGTTCCAGCATATTCCGATGATTGAACAGCTTCAGCTTATAGAGGAGTGCGATAAATCCTTCAAGGGAGCTGTAAAGGGCCCCGACGAAAAATATTTTAAGCTTAAAGAGGGCGTGCCGGGTGTTATGGGTGAATATCCTTGCACAGTAGCTGAAAAGACGGGCCAGCTTGAAGCAATCAAGGAGTGTGGCGATGTTAAGGCTGTAGTATTCGGCCACGACCACCAAAACTGCTTTATAGGTACTGTAGACGGTATAGAGCTTATTCAGACCTCCTGCGCCTCATTCCGTTGCTATGGTAACCGTTATAGAGGTGTTCGTGTGTTCGATATATATGAAGACGGAACGTACGAAACAACATTCTACACCTATGAAGACATTTGTGGTAAATCTCTGTGGAATGAGCTTTGCTACATATGGGATGCAGATGGTATGTGGAAAGCTAAAACAGCGCTTATTGCAGGTGGTGTAGTCACTGCCGGTGCAGTTGTAGGCTTAGGTATATATTTAAGTAAATGACTTTAGACTCGTGGAGGAGTTATATGAACGGTGTTAATGTTATTTCCCATAGAGGTGCTAATCAGGTTGCACCACAAAATACAATAGCAGCTTTTGAAAAATCTATTGAAATTGGTTGCGATGGTTTTGAAACAGATATACACCTTACCAAGGATGGTATCCCTGTTGTTTGCCACAACTTTACCATAGACGAAACCTCAACGGGTAAGGGTGCTATAAAAAATATGACTCTTGAAGAGCTTCGTCAGTACGATTTTGGTGCATATAAAGGTGAAGATTTTAAGGGTATAAAAATCCCTACGTTAGATGAATTTCTTGAAATAAGCAAAAAGATGGGCGACAAAATGAAGGTGTTGAACATAGAGCTTAAAAGTGAGAAATTTGGTGAAGCAGGTACCGAAATAGTAGAAAAGACAATTGATGCAGTAAAAAATCATGGTCTTTTCGATAAGCTTCTTATATCCAGCTTTGACCCTGCAATATTAGTTGTATGCAAAAAGGTTGATAAAGGGTGTAAAACAGGCATTCTCTACAGTCCCGATAACCTCATTTCACTTAAGATTGCTCCGAGACCTGTGAATTTCTGTAAGGAAATAGGCGCAGATGCATTGCATCCGTTCTTTATGTATGTCACACGCCTTTACGTTGAAAGAGCTCACAGAGCAGGTATACAGGTTAATCCCTGGACTGTTAACAAGGAGTCTACTGCAAAGCACCTTATTAAGTTAGGCGTTGATGGTCTTATTACAGACAACCCGGGTCTTATGAATCAGATTCTTGCAAAATAAAATACAAAAAATAATCCTCTGTGATTCTGTTGAATCACAGAGGATTTTATGTTTGTTAGGTTTATTTCATCATATCGCTGAAGCCTGCTCCACCGAAGAATACGTAGAGTATCTGGCTGAGAATGTAAATAAGGTCTTTAAGAAGGTAGCTGAAATCAAGGTAAGCAGTATTTTCACCCGGCTCAAAGTTTTCAAACTCACCGTTTTCATATGCTTCAATCTGATCACAAATGTTATAGAAGCGTCTTGCTGCATCCTCTGTCTCGAATACATCTATAACAGTGTTATCAAGCATAGCAGTAACCTGGTCGATTGAATCATAAAGCTCGGTTACGTATTTTGTAGGAAGGTTTGATACATCCTTTTCCTGCATTTCTGCAACGTCCTTCATAAGGCCTTTAACCTGACGTGCATTGTTGAACTGAGGGAATACATCAGGATAAGAGTGTACGCTTGTGAAGTTGCTGTCCATAAGGATTGAAGAAGCAAGCTTCATAAATACGTCGTTAGAAGCTGAGCTTTCGTGAGGCTGGTTGTAGAAATAGAAGGTTGATTCAGGAAGGAGACCTGTGCGTACGTCAATAAGGTTTCTTGGGTCCTCGTGGTTGTGGTTCGCAGGGTCTGTGCAGTTGTCAAGCTCTGCAGGTGTTACATAGTCAGCAGGGAGCTTAACGTTGTTGTTTACACCATAAGCGCCCATTGATGTTGAATCAATCTGAATAATACCGTCTGCAGGTAAATCATCCCAAGAATCTACAAGGTGGAAGAGAGGCACATTGTAGTCAACGATATCGAATACAAGAACACCATCATCCTGAGCCTTGAGAATGTTTGCATCGGAGTTAAGCTGAGCCTGATAGAACCAGTCTGTCTGTGGTACAATATTTTTTGCTGCTTCATCTGAGAGATAGATAGCCTTTGCGCCCGGATAGTTTTCTGTAGGGCAAAGACCCCAAAGACAAGTTGAAAAACGAGCATAGTCTCTTATGAAAACATCAAAAACAGTATCAAGAAGGTTGTTAAGGTCTGCATTAGGGAATATACGAAGCACAACGTTGATTGCATAGCTGAGTATATCATCTTCACCGAGGAGAGCAGGAATCATATCACGATAAATCTCGTAATCCTCATCAATAAGACCATATTCCAAGATTTCACCAACAAGAGTTGAACCATTAAGAGCAGGAACTGCAAAAACTATCTTGTTGAAATCTTCTGCTAATGATCTGCCTTCATCAGCATAAATCTGCATAACGGCATTGAAGATTGAACCACCTTGGCTGATTGGAACAACATTTACCTTGTCATAACCTGAATCTTCTTTTACAAACTGAACGAAATCGCAAAGTCTTTCTGCAGTGCTGATAATATTATCAAGTGATGGATATGAGAAAACGTAAAGCTTATCTGCACCTGCATGCTTAATGTAGTATTCCATTGGGAAGTGGTCAAGAATAGTTTCCTGGTCGTGCTGTGAGAGACCATCGAAGGAATCGTTGTAAGGTGTAGCACGGATATCGTTAATGAATTGACCGTATTCGTCAAGCTTCTGCTTGCCTAACAATGTTTCGCTGAGAACATTTGCAACAGCGTTGGCTGCAAGCTGCTCTTTATCTTCTTGGTCAATAATAAGGTTAACGATTGGCATAAGAGCCTCTTCAACAGCCTTAACTACAATTTCCTCAGTTGTGTCAAGGAAGAAAGGCATTTCATACGGCTCGCCCTTTGGGTTGAGAGCAACATTGCCGTTTTCGTCATAGTACTTTGTTTCACTCTGGAAAAGACCCGGAACAATGATTGTAGGAATAACATCATCGTCAACAGGTACATATGGTGTTTCACCACCAACAAGTACTGCGCTTGTGCCGGTTGCAAAATTACTTGCAAGTAACATGAAAACAAGTAATATTGCAATAAGTTTTCTGCATTTTTTCATAATAAACAATCCTTTCACAAATTGCTGTAATTATACAAGTACAATTGTAGCAAAAAAATATATACTTGTAAATATTTTGTTAACATTCAATGTGCCAAAATTTAACATAAATATATGTATAATATTACCCATTTTAATATTTGAGATATAGTGTTAAAATTAACAGGTAAAAAATTCCATAGGAGCGTAAGCAAATGATTTTATCTCAGACAACAGCTTGTGTCGCTAAATTCGGTGATGAACAAGCAATTAAGCTTATAGCAAAAGCAGGCTTTGATGCCGTTGATTTTGATATGAGTGCTTTGAAGAATGATGACAGTATTTTGTTGCAGGACAATTTTAAAAGCTATGTTGAAATGCTTCTCGAAACAGCGAAAAAGCATAACGTATTTTTCAATCAAGGTCATGCATTAGGTAGCATTAACCATCCTGATAAAGCAGCTGCTCGCAAACTTCTTATAAAACGCAATATAAGAGCGTTGGAGATAGCAGGTCTTATGGGGATAAAAACACTCGTTATTCACCCTGTGGAATCGGGGAATTACATAGGTAATGAGCAATGTGCTTTCGAGGAAAATTTAAAATACTTCAACGCCTTATTGCCATATGCATATAAATATGGTGTTAAGCTTGCCTGTGAGAATATGTGGTGTGGAGATAAAAAGAAGGGTGTGCGTACAGGTAGCGTATGCAGTAACCCATATGAACACGCATATTACGTAGATTCTGTGGCAGACGATATGTTTGTTGCTTGTTTAGATTTAGGGCACAGCAGTATTGCAGGTCGAGAGGCACAGGATTGTATAAGGGTTCTTGGGAAAAGACTTGGTGCCTTGCACGTTCACGACAACGATTACCTTGATGATATGCACACGTTACCGGGCTTGAGTGAAATGAACTGGGAGGAAATTACCAAAGCTCTTGCAGAGGTTAATTATACAGGCGATTTTACGTTAGAAACAGACCATTTCTTTGATTCTCTTTGCACAATTGAAGAAACAGAGTGTGGCTTAAAGCTTGCTGCGCTAATTGGCAGAAAAATGATAAATAAAATTGAAGGATATAAGGCTTGATAATGTTAAATAATCAAACTTAAATGAGGTCTTGAAAAGCAATTTCAAGACCTCATTTTTATATACCACATACTATTCATAAACAACCGAA
>JAZSJL010000301.1:0-6615 GCA_045534355.1 Acutalibacteraceae bacterium | reverse complement strand
TACGTGGAAATATACTCTGTTACCTCTGTACTCGGTGTACCGGGGCAGCTTGATGCAACCCTACTGCTACCCTCGTAGAGACCACGAGCAACGGCTTCGTTGCCTAATAAAAGCTTTTTCATATGTTTCTACCTCTTAATTTTTATTAATTTCATTCTGCTTTGCAACAACGCTTTCGCCACAGTAAAGCTTGCGAAGCTTTGGTTTTTCGATTTTACCGGTTGGATTCCTCGGTACCTCGGCAAGAATAATCCTTCTTGGTCTTTTGTACCTTGGTAAATCGTAGCAGAAGTCGTTTATTTCTTCCTCTGTAAGGGTGTAGCCCTCTTTTACCTCAATAATTGCCGCTGCAATTTCTCCAAGACGAGCATCAGGCAAACCGATAACGGCAACGTCCTTTACTGCATCGTGCTTACGGATAAAGTCCTCAATCTGTACAGGATAAAGATTCTCACCACCTGAGATGATAACGTCCTTCTTACGGTCAACAAGGAAGATAAAGCCATCCTCATCCTCCTGTGCCATATCACCTGTAAACAGCCAGCCATCACGTAACACTTCATTAGTTGCTTTTTCATCCTTATAATAGCAAAGCATTACGCCGGGGCCCTTAACTGCAAGCTCACCGACCTCGCCCCTTGGAACGCAGTTGCCGTTTTCGTCGCAGATTTTAACCTCCCAGCCGTAGCCTGCTTTACCGATTGCACCGACCTTGTGAACGTTGTCCATACCAAGATGAACACAACCGGGGCCGATAGACTCACTTAAGCCGTAGTTCGTGTCATACTTGTGGTGTGGGAAAATATCAAGCCAACGCTTGATAAGGCTTGGTGGAACAGGCTGTGCGCCTATATGCATAAGCCTCCATTGGGAGAGCTCATATTCTGATAAATCTATTGCCCCACTATCGATAGCGTCGAGAATATCCTGTGCCCACGGAACAAGAAGCCACACAATGGTACACTTTTCTTCACTTGCAGTTTTAATAACAATTTCAGGCTTTGTGCCCTTGAGAAGAACTGCCTTACTGCCAGCCACAAGCGAACCGAACCAATGCATTTTAGCACCTGTATGGTAAAGTGGTGGAATACAAAGGAACACATCATCTCTGCCCTGTTCGTGGTGATTCTGCTCTGTTAATGCTGCGTGCACGAGAGCCTTGTGTGCGTGAAGAATAGCCTTTGGGAAGCCTGTTGTACCTGAAGAGAAGTAAACTGCTGCCTCATCCTCATCTGTAACACTTATTGAAGGGTCGTGTGATGAGCAATAGGTAACTAATCTGTCGTAGCTTTCTGCGAAGGTAGGACAATCCTCACCAACGTAGAAGGTATATTTAATATCAGGAATTCTGTGAGCTATCTCCTCAACACGTCCTGTAAATTCAGGACCGAAAACGAGAACGTCACTATCGGAAAGCTTAAGGCAATATTTGATTTCCTCTGCAGTATAACGATAGTTAAGAGGAACTGCCAATGCACCTGTTTTAAGAATACCGAAATAAATGGGGAGCCACTCAATTCCGTTCATAAGAAGAATTGCAACTCTGTCACCCTTTTTGATACCTCTTGAAAGAAGAAGGTTTGCAAAGCGATTTGCTCTTTTGTCAAACTCACCCCAGGTAAGCTCGGTCCTGCCGATGTTGAAGGGGTTTGTTTCAATAAGAGAATATTCACGCCAGGTCTGACGACTCTTCTCCTGAATTTCGGGGTTAATCTCAACAAGAGCTACCTCGTTTTTGTAATTTTTCGCATTATTTACGAGAAATTCTGTAATAGGCACTTCTGCTCATTCCTTTATATCTAAAATTACTTACAAAAATAAAACTCGCCCTCTGTTGCCAAAGGACGAGATAAACCCGTGTTACCACCTTTATTCGCAGAATGCTCACACACTCTGCCTTATTGAGTACGAAACTCACACGCTTTAACGGGCGCCCACGCCGTAGCCTACTTAATTCGGTACGAAGCTCCGAGATGTATTCACACAACCGACTCATGCGCCTCTCACCAAACGGCAACTCTCTTTTTTACGCCTAAAAGTGCTACTTGTTCTCTTCATTGCTTTTATAAATATAACAAGGGTCATTATAACACACAATCGACAAAAAAGTCAATATTTTTATATTGCTTCAACGTTGAATTAATTCATATTGTTTCAAGATAATCCGAAACGTCAAAATCCTCTGTAGGACTACCATTTTTCAGGTAAAGTGGGTGGTGAGGATGACCCTTGACAGAGCGTTTACCCACCGTGTACCACCTTGCACCGTATTCATTACCTATTTGTACCATTTCCCTTACACAGTCAACAAGATACGGTCTTTTTTCAATAATAGTTCCCCAAGCTGCCCACACAGCAGGAATATTGCCCTCACCATAGGAGGAAAGCACGTAACGAAATGCCTCCATATTTTCTTTATGAAGATACTCGTTGAAGCAATCATCCATATCTCCGGGGTTTGTTGCTCTCTGAGCGTAAACATTGAACATTATGAAGCTATCGTACCCGTTATGTAGCGCTGTGCGTTCAACGGATTTGAGAGTGTTATCCAAATCATCGGGCTTTGCCGTGGATGGGTTAATCCCTATGCAAATTAAGGGATTAACACCCTTTGTGCCAAGGATATAACGATATTCTGTATATGCATTCGGTACATAAAGCCACTTTTCTCTGTCATATTCAAAGGAGCCCTCACACTCTGTAGCAAGAGCCTCGTTGAAGGAAAGTATTTCCAATTTATTTGTTTCACACTGTGGAACGTGCATTTTCATCACCCGAAACAATTATACAAATTTTTTATAATTATTTCAACATTAAATTAATATACTTTATAGACTCTTCTTGACTAATTATATTTACTTTTATATAATTATTTTGTGAATTTATGGTGTTTGCCAAAGGAGAGATTCAGATGTTTCATTCTATGACTATTGCAGGGCTTGAAAGACAGCTCCCACTCTGTCCACTTAACGAAAAGCTTATGATTGCAGGCTTCGTTATGTTTGGCGATGCAGAGCTTACCGTTGCCTGTGCCCAAGAGCTTCTTAAAAAAGCTCCTGAATTTGATTACATAATTACTGCAGAGGCAAAGGGTATTCCCCTTGCTCACGAAATGTCTCGCCAAAGTGGTAAAAAGTATTTCGTGGCAAGAAAAAAGCCGAAGCTTTATATGACAGGCGTGTTTGACGTTACCGTTAACTCAATTACCACAGAGGGTGAACAGCACCTTTACCTTGACACTGCAGAGGCAGAGCAGATGAAGGGCAAAAAGGTTATTATTGTAGATGACGTTATTTCTACAGGCGAAAGCCTTAAGGCTGTTGAAAAGCTTATTGAAATGGCAGAGGTTGACTATGCAGGTGCTCTTGCTGTTTTAGCAGAGGGGGATGCTGCAGAGCGCAAGGATATTATATTCCTTGAAAAGCTCCCTTTGTTTGATTCGGAAGGAAAAGCATTATAATGGCAGGTACACTTTATGTTGTCGGCACACCTATAGGCAACCTTGGAGATTTTTCCCCAAGGGCTGTAGAGGTGCTTTCAACCGTTGATTTTATTGCTGCAGAGGACACAAGAGTTACTATAAAGCTCCTTAACCATTTCGGTATTAAAAAGCCTATGGTAAGCTACTATGAGCACAATCGCACAGAAAGAGGTGCTGTACTCATAGAGCGTATGCTGAATGGAGAAAGCTGTGCTCTCGTTTCTGACGCAGGTATGCCTATTATTTCTGACCCCGGTGAGGATTTAACACTCAGGTGTCACGAAAATGGTATTCAGGTTTGTGCTGTACCCGGTCCCAGCGCATTTGTAACTGCACTTGCCATATCAGGTATGCCATCGGGCAGATTCACCTTTGAAGGCTTCCTTTCGGTTTCAAAGCCAAGCAGAAGAAAGCACCTTGAGGAGCTTGTGGCTGAAAAGAGAACTATGATTTTCTACGAGGCTCCACATAAGCTTCAAGCTACTCTTGAGGATATGTACAGCTACTTTGGCAACCGTAATATAGCCTTGGTAAAGGAGCTTACAAAAATACACGAAACTGTTGAAAGAACTACTCTTTTTGATGCATCCCTTAAATACAAGGAGGTTGCACCAAAGGGTGAATTTGTGCTTATTGTTGAAGGAAAGCCCGAAGCAGAAGCTGAGGTCATCACTTTGGAAACTGCAACAGAAATGGCAATGAAGCTTGTTGCAGAGGGCTTATCTAAAAACGAGGCAGCTAAAGAGGTTGCCAAGAAAACAGGGCTAAAAAAAAGTGATATATACAAAACACTACAGGAGTGATTCATATGCTTTTTGGTGTACAATGGTACTACTGGTTAGTGCTTTTAGTTGCAATTATTGTTGCAATAATTGCCTGGATTAAGGCTTTATCTGTCTCTCGCATAAGGAAAGAAAGACTAAAAAAAGAGGCTGAAATATGGCGCAGAGACTATGATTTGAGAGAAAAATACTCTGTACTCACAGAGGAAAAGCTTAAAGAATGTGCTGATTCAGAGCTTTTGCACGCAGCTGCAATGAATATTCAGGTTCAGCTTGAAAATGCTATTGATATGAACAAAGCCTTTGATGAGCTCCCAAAGGAAAAACAGTTTGTTTATACCCTTGAATATTTCGACGAGGATGCTAAAAATTCTCTTTCGACCTTTTTCAAAAACAACGGTGCTCCCCTATTGCCAAATATATTGGAAGCACTTAACGCTGTGGGTGCGCACAGAATTTTGGAGCTTGTGCAGGTTATATACCCTATGTATGACCCGGACAGCGAGGTTTCCGTAGACTACGAGCTTATAGGCAAAACAGATGAGCAATTTAAAGAGATATATAATTCAGATGAATTTTGCAGGCTTGTTGCTGCTTACATAAGAAAAAATATAAAGGCGTTTATATAACAAGGAGAAATATTATGGCTATTAAATTTTATTTATCTGCCTTTGCAGATGAAGCAGGTGGTGGTATTCAGGAGCAAATAGCTGCTCTTAAGGCTCACGGAATGACTCACATTGAGCCAAGAGGTCTTGACCACGGAAATATCTCACTTTATACAGTTGAGCAGGCAAAGGAATTGAGAAAGATTCTCGATGACAATGGAATTGGTGTTTCTGCCATCGGCTCACACTATGGTAAAATTGAAATCACAGATGATTTTGCTCCTCACTTTGAGGATTTCAAAAACTGTGTTGAGGTTGCAAATATTCTGGGCACAGAGCGTATCAGAATGTTCAGCTTTTTCTTCACAAAAGGTCAGAGCTTAACTGAATACAGAGACGAGGTTTTTGAAAGACTTGATAAAATGTGCACCTACTCTTTAGCAAACGGAATCTGGTGCTGCCACGAAAATGAAAAGGATATTTATGGTGACACAGCAGAGCGTTGCCTTGAAATCTACAAGACATTTGAAGGCAAAATCAAGGGTATATTTGACCCTTCAAACTTCATTCAATGCAACCAACAGATTATTCCTACATATGAATTACTCAGGGAGTATATAGACTATTTCCACGTTAAGGATTGTCTTTTTGAAGGTGGTAAGGTAAAACCTGCCGGTCTCGGTGACGGACACATTGTGGAATTACTTGAGATGTTTGCAAAGGAAAAGGATGGAGAACACTTCCTCACACTTGAGCCACACCTTAAGGTATTCGACGGTCTTTCAGCATTAGAAAACGAAGGTGGCACAGCAGACCAGCTTAAGGATGACTATACATATCCTACAAACCGAGCAGCCTTTGATGCTGCAGCAGACGCACTTGACGTTTGCCTCCAAAAAGCAGGTTTGAATGATGTTACAATAAGAGGATAAAATATCTTATAAAGATAAATATAAAGGAGAAAATAAATATGTTTAATCACGACAATCTCAAAGGCAGAGTAGCCGTTGTTACAGGTGGTGGCGGAGTGCTTTGCGGTGGCTTCGCAAAAGACCTTGCAAGACAAGGCGTTAAGGTTGCTGTACTTGACTTAAGACTTGAAGCAGCACAGCAGGTTGCAGATGAAATCGTTGCAGAGGGCTTTGAAGCAATCGGTGTTGCTTGCAACGTACTTGAAAAGGAAAGCCTTGAAGCAGCAAGAGAGGTTATTAATTCAAAGCTTGGAACCTGTGATATACTTGTAAACGGTGCCGGAGGCAACAATGCAAAGGGTAACACAACAAAAGAAAAATTCCAGCTTTGCGACCTTGAAAATAAGGCAGAGGACGTTAAAACCTTCTTTGACCTTGACCCACAGGGTATTGAGTTTGTTTTTAACCTTAACTTCCTCGGTACACTTATTCCCACACAGGTTTTTGCGAAGGATATGATTGGTAAGGAATATGCAACAATCATTAACATCTCCTCCATGAACTCCTACAAGCCACTTACAAAAATCCCTGCATACTCTGCTGCGAAGGCTGCAGTTTCAAACTTCACACAGTTTATGGCTGTTCACTTCTCAGAGGTAGGCCTCAGAGTAAATGCAATTGCTCCCGGCTTCTTCTCAACAAACCAGAACAAGGCTCTCCTTTACAACGAGGATGGCTCACTTACACAGAGAAGCGAAAAAATTCTCGGTCACACACCACTTGGAAGATTCGGTGTTAAGTCGGAGGCCAAGCGGTCTTAGGAAGACAATACT
>JAZSJL010000286.1:0-10182 GCA_045534355.1 Acutalibacteraceae bacterium | reverse complement strand
CCTTTTTCTTATTATTTACATAAACCCTTGATGCACTATTGTTACCAACAATAATCACAGCAAGACCTACGTCTATACCCTTACTCTTAAGCGAGGCGACACGACACTTAAGCTCTTCTCTTTTCGCTTGAGATACAAGCTTACCATTAATAATTTCAGCCATACTCATTCTCCTTCTTCTGTGCTACCCTGCTTTTGAGCAGCCAAAGCTTTTTCTGCCTTGATTTCGCTTATAAGCTTACCGGCATCCGGTGGAAAGAAATCCACACCCTCTATAGGCTTTGGATTCTTTTTAAGGCTTATAAGCTTAACCACAAGAATAACAAGGCACACTAAAACAATAGCAAGCGAAAGCACCTGTGAAACACGGATATCCGTAGAGCCGATATAGAGGCTATCTGTACGAAGTCCTTCAAAAATTGCTCTGCCTGTACCGTACCATATGCCGTAGCAAAGGAAAAGCTGCCCACTGAATTTTCTGAATTTTTTAAGTATAAGATAGAGAAGTGCAAAGCCCAGCATACACCACACAAATTCGTAAAAAAACGTAGGATGCACGTACAGGTCATTTTGCTCTATAAACCCGGCAATATCAGGAACACCCTCCAAGCCGTATTTATCGGGATGGGCTGTGATGTAAGAAACTACCTTATCGCTCATCATACCGTAATTACCGTTGGTAAAAACACCGAACGCCTCCTGATTGGCATAGTTTCCCCATCTGCCTATACCCTGACCTATGAAAAGGCTCATACCAACAAGGTCAAGCAGATTAAGGAAATTCAGCTTTTCTAATTTACAGGTGATAAAGGCTGCTATAAGACCACCTATTATGCCACCATAAATAGCAAGCCCACCATTCCAGATTTGGAAAATCTCAGCAGGATTCATTTTATAGTAATCCCATTGAAAAATGACATAATACGCTCTGGCACCTATAATACCACCAAAGGTGCCATAGATAAGCACGTCTACCATTTTTGAAAGATTCATTCGCCAGGTGTATGCAATTCTGCCACCAAAAAGAGCAGCAAGAGTAAAGCCTAAAGCAATTATAACGCCATACCACCTGATTTGAATCTGTGTTGCGCCAACGTAAAATTCACAGAAAACAGATGAAACATCAAAGCTTGCATCCACACCTGCAAAGGTTACCCTTGCAAAATCTGCAAACCACTCCATAAAAACACTCCTATGTACAGGCTACTGCCTGTATGAATTATTTATTGCAAATAACAGATAAAACTGCTTTATCCTCATCGAAGGATTCAAGAAGCACCTCGTTTACATAATCGACTGTAATTGCCTTTATAACCTCAAATTCAGAGAAAAGCTCATCGTCCTCAAAGTGGGAAACAATAAGGCTGTTTGCCACAATATCAACATCCGAAAAGACTCTTACTGTTTTGCCGTACTGCTTCTTTCGTGCTATCTCGAAATCTTCCCGGGATATAAGCTCCTTTTTAAGCTCCTTGATTCTTGCTTTGATTTTTTCAGCAACTGCCACAGGGTCCTTTGATTCACCGGAGAAAATAACAGCAGCATAATTATAGCCATTGAAATACTCTGTTGAGAAGGTATTATTAACAAGGCCCTCATCAAGAAGCTCTTTGTAGAAAGAGGACATCTGACCTGCAAGCACGTCGAGGATAATTGTTTTGGCTAACTCCTCCTTTATTGACCTTACAGGAGTATTGTATGACTCCTTATAACCGAAACAGAAGGTCGGTGTTGCAACAGGAAGATACGCTTCAACATAATTCTTAACAATTGCTTCGGGCTCCTGCTCAAAGGCTCTTTCTACCGTTACAGGCTCATCTGCCTCAAGGAGCCTGTCTGCAACCTCAAGCACATCTTCCACCGTAACGTTGCCTGCCACTGCAAGTGCCATATTTGAAAGGTTGTAGAAGGTATCGTAGCAGGAGAAAAGCATATCTGCAGTAATTTGTGCTATAGAGCCCTTTGTACCTGCAATATCAATCTTTACAGAATGATTGTGGTACATTGCTCCAAGCATATTGAAAAGGCACTCCCACTCGGGAGAATCCTTATACATATCAATCTCCTGACCGATAATACCCTGTTCCTTACGGACAGTTTCTTCTGTAAAATACGGGTGTCTTACAAAATCCAACAATATCTCAAAATTCTCTTTAAAATGACCTGTACAGCTAAAAAGGTAACAGGTTCTGTCAAAGCTTGTGTAAGCATTGGCAGATGCGCCTGTTACAGCATAGCGCTGAAATGCATCTAACTCCTCACTCTCAAAAAGCTTGTGCTCAAGGAAGTGGGCAGTACCTGCAGGAATCTCGGTAAAATCTGCTCTGTCGCTACGCTTGAAGCGTGTATCGATAGAGCCGTATTTAGTTCCGAAAACTGCATAGGTTGAAGCATATTCTGCCTTTGGATATACAAAGATTTTTAAGCCTGACTTGTGCTCTATGGTGTAGTAGCCTTCATCGAGAATATCATTTTTAGTATAAGCAATTTTATTTTCACTCATTACGCTTCACCCTCCTCTACTGTACCCTCAAGCATAAATACTGTATCAAGAGTAACCTCTTGCGCTACCTTGATTACATCTTCACGGGTTACCGAATTAAATTCTTCTATAAACACATCCGGTGCCAGATATTCACCTGATACGCATTGTGACATAAACCAGCCCTCAAGTGACTCTGCACTATCGGTAACACTCTTGAAGCTGTCCTCAAGCGCCCTTACGGATGCTTCTATATCGGAATCGCTGAAATTACCGTTCTTGATTTCCTCAAGCTGTTGAAGAACAGCCTCTTTAGCCTTTTCTTCGTTATAGCTTTCGATACCTGATTGAACAAACATAATGCCCTTGGCACGAATCATTCTTGCAGAGCAATAATAACAAAGGCTCATTTTCTCACGAACGATTGTAAAAAGCTTTGAGTGTGGGCTACCACCAAATAAATCAACCATCACACGTCTTGCAGCGTAGTTGTCGTTTGAATCCTTCATACCAAGCCTGAAGCACATTACAAGCTTACCCTGTTTTACTGCCTCCTGCTCCTTAACATATTGTACGTCCTCTGCAGCTTCAACAAAAAGAGTATCACTTACCCGGGCATTACGTGAAATTTTAGAAATATACCCCTCAAAAAGCTCCTTAACGTAGGAAACGTTAGTGTTTCCACTTACACAAACTGCGATTTTAGCGCTACTTAAAAGCTCTATATAAGCTTCGTAGAGTGTGGCAGGTGTAATTGACTTAATTGTTTCCATATCACCAAGGCGATTTATACCATAGGCTTCGTCGGAAAACATTATTTCCTCGCACCTGTTTTTGGCATATATTCTTTTATCACTCTGCTCTGCAAAAAGGCGCTCACAAAGAATCCTCTTTTCGCTCTCCACCTCTTCTGTACAGAAAACACCATTTTCCAGCTTCGGATTAAAAATTATTTCAAACAAAAGCTTACTGCATTCTGCTGCAATAGCTTCTCCGTCCAATGCAAATCTGTCGTCTATGCAGGATATTACGAATTTAATTACGTGGTTTTCACCGATTTTTGAAACCTCGGTTGAAAGCACGGCTCCGTAAAGAAGTGCAAGCTCTCTTTCCACGGCTGCAAGGCTGGGGAAAAGAGCAGAGCCACGAGCAAGCACATTGGGAACCAGGGCAAAGTATGATGCCTTTTCGCTGAGAGGAACAACAAAGCTCACAGACACACAGGATGACTTAAAGCTTTCTGCAGTAATTGTGCAAAGCTCGCTATCTCCGGAAATAGAGTTTTTGTTAAAAACAAATTTCATTTTGTCACATCCGATTCATCTATTTTTGATTGGTATAACTTTATTTTTTGAGTTATCAGTTATTTTAACATATTAAGGCAAATGTTTCCATAGTTTTTATAAAAATAGTATCACACGTTTATTCTGTGCAAAACATTTGGAAATTTTCAAAAAACTGCTTTCTTTTATCAGCAACATTACCATTGACAAAACTCACGTGCTATGATAATATATTGCAGTTGTATTTTTATATTATTTAATGTAATATCTATTTAAGCTACTAAGATTTTTTCGAAGGAGAATTCAAATGTCAGGACATTCAAAATGGAGTACAATCAAAAGAAAAAAAGAAAAAATTGATGGCGCAAGAGCAAAGGTTTTCACCAAAATAGGCCGTGAAATTGCTGTTGCTGTTCGTGAGGGTGGTCCGGACCCTGCAGGTAACTCCAAGCTTAAGGACGTTATTGCAAAAGCAAAGGCTAACAACGTTCCTAACGACAACATTGTAAGAATCATCAAAAAGGCTGCCGGTGAAGGCGATAGCACAAACTATGAAGAAATCATCTACGAGGGCTACGGTCCTTGTGGCGTTGCAGTTGTTGTTAAGGCACTTACAGACAACCGTAACCGTACAGCAGGTGACGTTCGCCACTATTTCGATAAATTTGGTGGCAATATGGGTACCTCAGGCTGTGTTATGTTTATGTTTGATTACTTCGGCGTTATCATCATCGAAAGAGAAGGCGTAGACGAGGATAAGCTTATGGAGGATGCTATTGAGTGTGGCGCCATAGACTTTATCACAGACGAGGAAGAAATTTTTGAAATCCGTACAGATGCAAACGACCTTGGTGCTGTTACAAGCGCTCTTCAGGAGAAGGGTTACAGCTTTATGAGCAGTGAAACTGCATATATCCCACAGACCTACACAAGAATCGAAGATCAGGACAATATGAAGGGCATGAGCAGAATGCTGGATATGTTCGACGAAAATGACGATATTCAGGATGTATGGCACAACTGGGAAAATGAAGATGAATATGAAGGCTAATTTTAGTCCTATCTATTGATTTTTATTAATATATGCTATATAATAACTAATAGTTGAAAATTTACGCTCAATTCGGTCATGCAACGAGTGGGTCCTGTGCGACGGGGCACCGTGAACCATGTCAGGCGGGGAACCGAGCAGCATTAAGCGGACCGTTCTGTGCGCCACAGTCCGCCTGCTCGTTGTGTGACCGAGTTGAGTGTATTTTTTTAGTATTTTATCATTCTTACAGGAGTGAGTTTTTTGTACAGAGCTTTATACAGAAAATGGCGACCTCAGGTTTTTTCTGACGTTTCGGGTCAATCACACATAACCGATACTCTGCAGAACGAAATCGTTACAGGCCGACTTTCACACGCTTACCTTTTTACCGGTTCCAGAGGTACCGGTAAGACTACCTGTGCAAAAATTTTATCCAAGGCTGTTAACTGCCTTAACCCACAAAACGGAAGTCCTTGCAACGAGTGTCAGATATGCCGTGGTATAGATGATGGCTCTATTCTTGATGTAACCGAAATAGACGCAGCAAGCAACAACAGCGTTGACAACATCCGTGATTTGCGAGATGAGGTTAACTTCACCCCTGCAGCTGCTAAATACAGGGTGTATATCATAGACGAGGTTCATATGCTTTCTGCAGGTGCTTTCAACGCCCTGCTCAAAACACTTGAAGAGCCACCTGCACACGTTTTGTTTATACTTGCAACAACAGAGGTGCAAAAGCTCCCTGCAACTATACTTTCACGCTGCCAGCGCTTTGATTTCAGAAGAATACCTGCTGAGGATATTGCTGCCCGACTGATGACAGTTGCACAAAACGAAAGCCTTCAGCTCAGCGAGGATGCAGCTTTGCTTATAGCCCGAGTAGCAGACGGCGCTTTGAGAGATGCACTTTCAATACTTGACCAATGTGCAGGCTACAATGAGCCTATAACCATAAACACAGTAAGTAATGCGGCAGGTCTTTTAGGTAAGGACTATTTATTCGAGCTTTCCGATGCTATTTTAGTCGGCGATACAGGTGCCGTGCTTAATATTATAGACAGGCTCCACTCCTCCTCTTGCGATATGGAGAGGCTTATGAGTGAGCTTGTAAATCACTTCAGAAACATAATGATGGCTAAAACAACAAAACAGCCTGAGAAGTTTATTGTTTGTACACCCGACGAGCTTGACAGATACAAAAAGGATGGTCAGAGGATTACAAACGGCACCCTTCTGTATATTATGGAAACGCTTTGTGCAGAGAGCTCAAGGCTTAAATACAGCTCTCACCAGAGAGCACAAACAGAGGCTGTGCTTATACGCCTCTGTTCACCGGAGCTTTCCACAGATAACTCTGCGTTAGTAAGGCGTATAGACGAGCTTGAGGCACAGCTTATGCTTATAAAGGCACAAGGCGTAGCAGTAGCACCTTCACCTGCACCAAAACAGGAAACGGCTCCTACACTATCTGCCGAGCCAACGGCTACACCTGTTGCCAAACCACAGCCGATTAAAGAAAAGCCAATCGAGGAAGCTCCTGCCGTTGTTACAAAAGCAACGGAACCAACAGCACCAACAAAGCCTGTTGAAGCAGTATCTGAAGCACCAAAAAAGGTGGATGCTACACCTGTTATAGATACAGGAATAGTTACAGAATCAGACAACGCAATGCCCTTTGCTGCTTGGGAGCACACCTTAAGTCAATTGGCAATCATATGCAGACCACTTTACCCGATGCTCATAGGCTCACAGGCATTCAGAGCAGGAAACACGGTATTTATAAAGGCTAAAAACACTGCCTTCCCACAGATGTTTAAAAACAAGGACAACGTGGAGGCAATAACACAATCACTTATGAGGGCAACTGGTGAAAACCTTCGCCCTGCCCTTTACACAGATGGCTCATCCCCTGCTGTTGAGGATGGTGCAGAGCCTATAGATTCATTTATTGGCAAGCTGGAAAAGCACAGAATTGATTTTATTGTTGAAGAATAAAATATTAAAAAGGACGGTATAATATATGAAAGCAAGAATCCCTAATCAAGGCGGCGGAAATTCACAGGCCGGTATGATGAAAAAATTACAAGATATGCAGAATGAAATGGCTCGTGTACAGACAGAGGTTGAGGAAACCGTATTCTCTGCAAGCGCAGGTGGCGGTGCAGTTGAGGTTAAGGTTAACGGCAAGCACGAGGTACTTGAGGTTAATATTCAGCCTGATGTTGTTGACCCTGACGACGTTGAAATCCTCTCCGATATGATTATTGCTGCAACAAACGAAGCTATCCGTAAGGCAGTAGATACTATGGAGCAGAGAATGGGCAGTATTACAAACGGCCTTGGTCTTCCTCCAGGACTTGGTTTCTGATATGGCATACGACGTAGCAGCACTTGAAAGGTTAATTGAGCAGTTTCAGAAAATCCCCTCTATCGGAAGAAAAACTGCACAGAGAATGGCTTTTCACGTGCTTGATTTAACTGACGAGCAGGCAAAGGAATTTGCAGATGCTATAATAGATGCACACACGAAAATTCACCATTGTGCTCTTTGCCACAACCTTACGGAAAATGAGCTTTGCCCTGTTTGTGCAAGTCCAAACAGAGACAAAACAACTGTTTGTGTTATGGAGGAGCCACGTGACGTGCTTGCTCTTGAGAAAACAAGAGAATTTAACGGTGTATACCACGTGCTTCACGGAGTTATTTCACCTATGAACAACGTAGGTCCTGACCAGCTTACTATAAAAAGCCTTGTGGAAAGAGCTGCTTCCGGTGAAATTAAAGAGGTTATTATGGCTACCAACCCTACAATTGAGGGTGATACAACGGCTATGTACATAAGTAAGCTCATTAAACCCTTCGGCGTAAAGGTTACTCGCCTCGCCTATGGCATCCCTGTAGGTGCAGACATTGAATATGCCGATGACGTTACTCTTATGAGAGCACTTTCAGGCAGAAGTGAGCTGTAAAGATTTTTCATGCGAAAAAACATTTTAAATTGTCTTAAATAAAGTACAAGGAGTGAAATAGTTATGGCAAAACAGGAGAATAAAACTGTTGCCCAGAACAAAAAGGCATACCATGACTATTTTGTTCTGGAAACCTACGAAGCAGGTATCGAGCTTTTTGGCACAGAAATTAAATCTGTAAGAGCCGGAAAGGTTAATCTTAAGGAATCCTGGTGCAACGTTGTAAACGGTGAGCTTTTAGCAAACGGAGTACATATCTCCCCCTATGAGCTTGGCAATCGTTTCAACAAGGACCCTCTAAGGCCCAAAAGACTGCTTATGCACAAAAAAGAGATTATGCGCCTTATGGGTGAGGTTAAGCAGGAGGGCTGTGCTCTAATTCCCCTTTCAATATACTTCAACGAAAGAGGCAGAGCCAAAATGCTTGTTGGACTTTGTAAGGGTAAGAAAAACTACGATAAGCGTGAAACTGAAGCAAAACGTGATGCTCAAAGGAACATAGAGCGTGCAGTAAAAGAATACAGGAGATAATTCTATGACCAAAAAGTGCGTTCAATGTGGTAAAAGCTTCACCATTACGGAATCAGAGATACAATTTTATAAATCAAAGAATTTATCCATTCCCAAAAGGTGTAAGACCTGCAGAGAGCAGAACAAAGCTTCTAAGGATTCTTCCTCCAAAAACAACAGGAGCTCCAATCAATACAAAAGCTATTACGTAAAGCAGGGTAATTCAAAAAGTCTTGCAACCGTTATAATAGCCATAATTGTTGCGATCGTTGCTTTTATGCTTAAAGCAGAGCAAAGCTTTATAATTGCTATAGCTGCTACAGCAGTTTTTACAGCCTTCAAATACATAGTCAGCTTGTTTAACGGCAAGGTATTCATTCAGGAGTTTGATACCTCTGTTTATAAATACACCTTTTACGATACCAACTCTATGGTTAAGCACTACGTAAAGCACGGAAAGCAAACAGACTCTGACAGTATGGAGGATTACCTTTTTAAAGCCAATATGGTTATAATTAACAAAAGCAATCTCTCAAAAAAGCAAAAAGGCGAAGAAGATATAATCTTCTATAACCCAAAAACAAAAGAATTTGTTGTGGTTGCAAAGGCAGGATATGTAAGAACATATTTCATTGCAAGCGACAAATACTATAATAAACAGTAAAAACTGTATATTCAACCATTGGTTTATACGGAATTATATAATATACAACCAACAGTTTATTGAATTCTACGTGTCTCAACCTTTGTTATCTTCATTTACGGAGCAAAAAAAGCTAAAATGAAGGTGCAATAAACGGTACAACGTACCGAAAGGAGAAAAAACAATGTCATTATTCAGTAAAAAGAAAAAAGCCGAAAACCAGGAACCCATACAGGAAGCTGCAAATGAGCCTATCATAACGGATTACGAAGATAAAGGCACAATAGGTTCACGAATTGCACAAGCAAGAAAAGCAAAAGGCTACACACAAGAGGAGTTTTCACAACTGCTTAATGTTACGGCACAAGCAGTTTCAAAGTGGGAAAATGATTTATCTTGCCCCGATATTCAGCTTTTACCTCAAATTGCAAGTATACTTGGTATGACAACGGATGAGCTTTTGACAGGAACGAAAACAAACCAAGATGAACATAGCCAAAAAACAGAACCATCGGTTAATATTGATACAAGTAATTTAAAAATTAATATCAATGTTGTGAAGCCCGGGCAAAATCCGGTAAATGTTTCCCTCCCCTTGTCAATGGTTAAAAGGTTTGCTAAAATAGGTAACGGCATTTCAGGTATAATGGGTAACGGTGCAATTGACGGAGTTAAGCTGGATGAAATACTTGAGTTAGTTGAAAACGGCGCTACCGGTGAAATACTTAATGTTGTATCAGATGATAACACAGCCGTATCAATAACAATTCAATAATGTTACATACATCTGCTCACCAATTGTGATGATTAGATGTAAAATATAAATCGGAAGCATTGCTTCCCCCTTACAGCTTCGCTTTTCAACTGAGAAAAGCGAAATATACGGGGATGAAAGGATTTCGACGGGGATTTTGAACTGTTATAAGCGAGCAGAGGCGTGGTACCGCTTTAAAAACCACAAACTTAAAAATAACTGACAATAATAGAACAGTTTTAGCAGCTGCTTAAGTCAGCTGCCGTTCTTACCGAGAGTACCACGGCTCGGATAAGAGCGTCGTTTAGTGGTGCACGTGAATAAAGAAGAGCCTTGTACTTTATCACGGATTAAAGGGCTACCGAGGATTAAAGCCTGTTTATCGGCGTTTTTCCAAGGGAAACTTAAAAGATAAACTACGCTCGTAGAAAGTTTCGGGAATAGATTTTCGGACATGGGTTCGACTCCCATCATCTCCACCAAAAATTGTAGTCTTACCATAAGG
>JAZSJL010000236.1:0-7740 GCA_045534355.1 Acutalibacteraceae bacterium | reverse complement strand
CATACTGATAATCACCTGAGCCTAATACTACAAGCTGAATATCTGTTGTGGCAAGAAGCTCATCGAGCACTGCCTTACAAAGATCAAGACCTTTATGTGAAACAAGACGTGTAACCATACCCATAACAGGCGTATCACTTTTCTCCGGAAGCCCCAAAAGCTTCTGGAGTTCTCTTTTATTTACATATTTACCTCTGATATTATCGGCTGTATAGTTCTTGAAAATATCCTTATCTGTTTCAGGGTCGTAGTTGATAACGTCTATACCGTTGAGAATACCTCTGAGCTTATATGAGCGCTCCTTGAGTATTGTGTCCAGTCCGTGTGAATACCAAGGGTCTAAAATCTCCCTTGCATAGGATGGACTTACCGTGCTGACTGCATTTGCACACTCAATACCACCCTTCATAAGGTTGATTGCGCCGTCATACTCAAGCAAGCTTCTGTGTGCGTTATCAATACCAACAACGTTGTCAACAAGCTCCTCACCATACACACCCTGATACTGAATGTTGTGAATGGTGAATACGGTTTTAATATTTTCATAGCCCGGTCTTTGAGCATAAATTGTGCTGTAATACACAGGTGTCAATGCTGTCTGCCAGTCGTTACAATGTATAATGTCGGGCTTGAAATCAATGTGAGGGAGCATTTCAAGCACAGCCCTTGAAAAGAATGCAAAACGCTCTGCATCATCGTAGAAGCCGTACAAGGAATCTCTCTTAAAGTAATACTGATTATCTAAAAGATAATATATTACTCCACCACTTTTTGCTTCAAAAATACCACAATACTGCCTACGCCACGCAACAGGCACACAGATATTGGTAATAAATTTCATTGTATCCTTAAGCTCTTGCTTAATGCCATCATAAAGAGGCATTACAACTCTGCAACCAACAAGCCTTTTTCTCAATGCCTGTGGGAGAGAGCCTGCAACATCACCAAGACCACCACTTGCGATAAATGGCAATGCTTCACTTGCTGCATATAAAACTTTCATATGAATCTCCTTATCATTTAATTGAAATTATTACATAAAGCTGTCAAGGAAAAAAGACAGTTGCCCATAAAAATCCGAAGAGAAGAAAATTATAAGTATTATTATTCCCAAAATTATAGGTAAAGCTATTTCGCAAATTGTCTTTATAAGCAAAGACCTTTTAAATGCAAGTAATTGATTTTCAAGCTTTTCTATTCGCTCTGTAAGCTCTGCAATTTCTGCAGCCTTACCTTCCTTTACTTCACCTGAATTCGCCTTGTACACCGTTGTTTTTACAGGTGCTGCAGGGGGATTGTAGGGTTCAGAGGCTGTGTCCTCTGCAGGAGTGGGAGCACTGTGCTTTTTCAGAAGAGAGTTAAGCACCTTAACAACCTCTGCACCACGCTCAGGCACGTCTTTACCTAAAACTGCAGCGAGCCAATTAAGCTGTGCCTCACCTGCCGAATTGCCGTTTAATGAATTTAACTGCTTGTGGCAAAAGGAGCACACGTTTATATCCATAGCACCTATTTTGCTTTCTACAAAATCCAATGCATCTGTTTTACAACCACAAACCGGACATACAGCCATATCTGTCCCTCCAACTCTTTCGGATTTAAAAATTAAATTACTATATCCTTACCAACAAATAATGGGTAGGTCTTATCACCTGAAAGCACCTTTTTAGGTGTAATCATTGTGTTTTTATCCATAATTACGCAGTTGAGCCTTGCATCCTCACCTACATATGCATCCTGCATAAGTATTGTGTTTTCAACCACTGCGCCCTTTGCAACCCTTGCGCCACGGAAAACGATACTGTTTTTAACTGTACCCTCAATCTGGCAGCCGTCTGCAATAAGCGAGTTCTGGCAACAGGAGGCTATGCCGTAAACAACAGGCATATCGTCGCGTACCTTTGTATATATAGGGCTCTTGCTGCTGAAAAGAGCTTTTCTTGATGCTTTATCAAGGAGAGCCATATTTGCAGCAAAGTATGAATTCATACTGTCTATTGTGTAGTTCCACTCTTTGATTTCGTAGCCGTAAATGTTAAGAGTAGAAACATTTTTCTGAATAATATCCTTCTCAAAGCTTGTATAAGCATAGCTTTCAGCATCACCTATAAGTCTTTCAAGAAGTGCTTTTCTTATAAGAATAATCTGTGCAAGGTAGCTTACGTCGGAGGTTGTTTTAACGTCGATACCTACACTTGTGATTTTTGAGTCTGCATCTACCTCGATTACAGCCTGATTCTGGAGCTTTGGAAGCTGACCACGACAATAACCGATAGTAATATCTGCATTCTTTTCTGTATGGAAATCAAAGAGCTTTGATAAATCCATATTACACACAAAGTTAGAGTCCATAAGAAGCACGTACTCCTGCTTTGAGTGTGAAATGAAATCCATAATTCTTGAAAGAGCATCTATTCTGTTTGATGACTCTGCCACCTTTGGAGTAAATGGTGGAAGAAGTGTAAGACCATCTACCTTTCTTGAAAGGTCCCAAGGTCTGCCACTACCAATGTGGTCCATAAGTGAATGGAAGTTGCTGTTTGCAATAACACCAACCTTTGTTATACCACAGTTAACCATATTTGAAAGTGGGAAGTCTATAAGACGGTATCTGCCACCGAAGGGAACAGAGCCCATTGTACGCCTTGCTGTAAGAGCCTCAAGGCAAGCATCATATGAATTGGAATAAACTATTCCGAGAACGTTTTTAGGCATCATACTGTTTCGCCCTCCTTAACATCTTCTGAAATCATTGACTGTGCTTTTACTGTTGCATTTTTGCCTACAGTTACGTTAGGTCCGACAACGCTTACGCCCCAACTATCGAGATTTTCGCATTTCTCCGGATTTTCGCCAACAACTGCACCCTCTTCAATAACTGCGTTTTCTGCAACCATGGCGTACTGAACAACAGCACCCTTTTTAATTACTGCGCCGGGCATAATGATTGAATAATCAACATATGCACCCTCTTCAACAGTAACATCGGAGAAGAGAACGGAATAATCTATTTTACCTTCAATTTCGCTACCTGCTGTTACAATAGAGTTTTCAACAACAGCACCGTTTGCAATATACTGTGGAGCGCTGTTTGCGCCTCTGCCGTAAATCTTCCAGGTTGTGTCACTAAGGTCAATGTTTACCTTTGGATTAAGAAGGTCAAGGTTTGCTTCCCAAAGGGAATCTATTGTACCAACGTCCTTCCAATAACCGTCGAAGCCGTATGCAAAAAGTCTTTCCCCTACCTCATACATTACAAAAATAACATTTTTGCCGAAGTCGTTTGAAGAATCGGGGTCATTTTCATCGTCAATAAGGTACTTTCGAAGCTTTTCCCAGGTGAACATATAAACACCCATAGAAGCCTTGTTACTCTTTGGATTCTTTGGCTTCTCCTCAAAGGCTGTGATTCTGCCCTCTTCATCGGTAAACATAAGACCGAAACGAGAAGCCTCCTCCCACGGCACCTCAAGCATAGCAATTGTACAGGCAGCATCCTTTTTCTTGTGGAATTGAAGCATTTTTGCATAGTCCATTTTGTAGATGTGGTCACCTGAAAGGATTGCTACGTATTCAGGGTTGTATCTGTCAATAAACTGAATATTCTGATAGATTGCATTGGCTGTGCCCTTATACCACTCTGTACCCTCTATCTGCTGATATGGGGAGAGAATATGCACACCACCGTTTGCTCTGTCAAGGTCCCAAGGACCACCGTTGCCGATGTACTCATTGAGCTCAAGAGGCTGGTACTGTGTAAGCACACCTACAGTATAAATACCTGAGTTTACACAGTTTGAAAGAGGGAAGTCGATAATTCTGTACTTGCCGCCGTAAGGAACAGCAGGATTAGCAATATTTTTTGTAAGCACGCCAAGGCGAGAGCCCTGACCACCTGCAAGAAGCATTGCTATACATTCTGTCTTTTTTGCCATTAGTGTCACTTTCCTTTACTATATATTTGAATTAATTTTTATCTTATATTATTTTTTGGTTTAAGGTAGATTGTTGTCATAGGTGGAAGCTTCATTTCAATGTAGTTCTCGTAGCCGTGCATTGGACCTTCCTTTACCACATACGTTTTCTTTACCCTTTCGCCGTTACCACCGAACTTTTTGCTGTCGGTATTGAACACAAGCTCATAGGCATCTGCCTCGGGAACACCGATTTTGTAGCTTTCCCTCAAAACAGGGGTGAAATTACAGATTGCAATAATTTTTTCGTCGTTCTCATCGTTTCTTGCAAATGCGATAACAGAGTTGTCCTTATCATCGCTGACTATCCAGTTAAAGCCCTCCCAGCTATAGTCTATCTGCCACATTGGGGCGTTAGCCTTATAGAACCTGTTAAGCTCCCTTACGTAGTCCTGCAATAAAACGTGCATTTCATAATCAAGAAGAATCCAGTCAAGACCCTTTTTGTAGTCCCACTCAATAAACTGACCGAATTCAGTGCCCATAAACAAAAGCTTTTTGCCCGGGTGTGCATACATATAGCCCAAAAAGGCTCTCACGCCTGCAAATTTCTCGTTGTAGTTTCCCGGGATTTTGTTTATGAGAGAGCATTTTCCGTGAACAACCTCATCGTGAGATATTGGTAAAACAAAGTTCTCCGAAAATGCATAGAAGAAGGAGAAGGTAATCAAATCATGGTTGTACTTTTTGTGGATACCCTCTAAGGAGAAATAGCGAAGAATATCGTTCATCCAACCCATATTCCACTTGAAGTTGTAGCCAAGACCACCCATAAACACAGGCTTCGATACCATAGGCCAGGCTGTGCTCTCCTCGGCAATCATCATAATATCGCCGTGCTCCTTGAATACTGCCTCGTTGAGATTTTTCATAAAGGCTATAGCCTCAAGGTTTTCATTACCACCGTTTTCGTTGGCAATCCATTGACCGTCCTCTCTGCCGTAGTCAAGGTAGAGCATAGAAGCTACTGCGTCTACACGAAGGCCGTCTATATGGTATTCATCCAACCAGAAAAGAGCGTTGGAAATAAGGAAGGACTGTACCTCATTTCTGCCGTAATCAAACACCTTTGTACCCCATTGGAGGTGCTCTCCCTTTCTTGGGTCCTTATACTCGTAGCATGCCTCTCCGTCGAAATTTGAAAGACCGTGTGCATCCTTAGGGAAGTGAGCCGGTACCCAGTCCACAATAATACCGATTCCTGCCCTGTGGCACTCATCTACAAAGAATTTAAAATCATCGGGAGTGCCGTAGCGTGAGGTTACTGCAAAGTAGCCCGTAACCTGGTATCCCCAGGAGCCGTCAAACGGGTGCTCTGCAACGGGAAGCACCTCAATATGGGTATAGCCCATCTGCTTAACGTAAGAAACCAGCTCCTTCGCCATATCTCTGTAGCTTAAAATATTACCATCCTCGTGAATCCTCCAGGAGCCCAAATGCACCTCGTATATATTCACAGGGGATTTATATACTGATTTATCACGCCTCTTTTTAAGCCAGGCACTATCTCGCCACTTGTAGCTGCCCTCAAAAATTTTCGAAGCTGTTTTCGGCCTTGTTTCTGCGTGAATTGCATACGGGTCTGCCTTGTAGTACTTGAAGCCGTCTGCACCATAAAGCAGGAACTTGTAGGAATCGAAATTCTTTACACCCTCTGCATAGCCTTCCCATACGCCACCGTCACTCAGGCGATAAAGGGCACAGGCATTTTCATCCCAGCCATTGAAATCACCTATTAAATATACGGCAGTTGCGTGGGGAGCCCACACACGAAAAACGTATTTCCCTTCTTCCACCTTGTGGGCACCTAAAAACTCCTGCGCTTTGAAGTTGCGCCCCTGGTGAAACACGTATAAAGGGAAGTCATTGTAATTCTCTTTTCGGGAACTTTTTTCCACTTTGCCACCCCCAAAACATAATTGTACATTATATCAAGATAATAATATCAAAATGTTTTTCTGTTTTCAAGGGTTTTTAATGTATTTTGTTCAAAGGTACATTAAAAATTATTGTTGTGTTTTGTCTATGTTGCACAACAAAAAACGACAAAAAGCTCTACCTTGCGACAACTGATTATTACGAAATTTAAAAAATCAACACTAATTATTCATTCTGTTGCATATATAAATGTAAATAATATGTAAAAAAGGTGCTTATTTTTCTCTTTTAGAAAAATATGCCATTAATTTGTGGTAGTATATACTGTGTTTATTTATTACATTATATTTATTTTAGATACAATCTGACGAAGGGAGCAAACCACATAATGTTTAAACAAATTCTTCCCTATGCAAAAAAATACAGGCTACCTGCAATAATGTCCCCTTTATGCATCGTTTTCGAGGTGCTTATAGAGGTTACCATTCCACTTCTTATGTCTGTTATTGTAGACTGTGGCATTTCAGGTCAGGCGCTTACCGAAAAGGAAAGCTTTATTGCGAATATCCTCATTTCTCTTGGCTTCGGTAACAAAACAGGTGTTGACCTTATAATTGCAACAGGTGGTCTTATGCTGGGGCTTGCCTGTATATCTCTTTTGTGTGGTGCAAGTGCTGCATACTTTGCCTCTAAGGCAGGTATGGGCTTTGGTGCAGAGCTGAGAAACGGAATCTTCGCTAAGGTACAAAGCTTCTCCTTCTCAAATGTAGATAAATTTTCAACAGGCTCTATCATTACCCGAATGACCACGGATATCAATATGGTGCAAATGGCGTTTATGATGGCTTTACGTATGGTTATACGCTCACCACTTATGTTCGCAATGGCAATATCTATGGCTTTCTCTATTAACAAAAAGCTTTCTCTTGTATTCCTTTGCATTGCACCTGTTATGTTTACACTTATTCTTATTATTGGTAGTGCAGCTCACAAGCGTTTTACAAAAATGTTTAAGAGATACGACCAATTCAATAACTTTATTCAAGAAAATCTTATTGCAGCAAGGGTTGTTAAGGCTTTTGTAAGAGCAAAGCACGAAAAGGATAAATTTAAAACAACAAACGATGAGCTTCGTGATGCATCAATCTTTGCAGAAAAGCTTATTATTCTCAACGGCCCTATAATGACCGTTTCCATTTATAGCTGTATTCTTCTTATTATATGGATCGGCTCAAAGCTTATAGCCGGAGGCGATACGCTTTAAGGCGACCTTAGGAGCTTTATCACATACATTCAGCAGATATTTATGTCTCTTATGATTGTTTCTATGATTTTTGTAATGTCTGTTATGGCAAAAGCATCAATCAGCCGTATTAACGAGCTCCTTTCAGAAAAGCCCGGTATTTCTGACGATGACTGCGACATGTCTGCTGTTGTAGAAAACGGTAGCATCGAATTCAGAAGCGTATCCTTTAAATACAGCAAGGATGCTGAAAATGACGTTCTAAAAAACATCAATCTCACAATCGAATCAGGCGAAACAATTGGTATTTTAGGTGGCACAGGCTCTGCAAAGACCTCTCTTGTACACCTTATTCCAAGGCTCTATGACGTTACAGAGGGTCAGGTGCTCGTTGGTGGCAGAGACGTAAGAGAATATCCTTTGCAAGCCTTACGAAACAGTGTTTCAATGGTGTTGCAGACAAATCTTCTTTTTTCAGGCACAATAGAAGAAAACCTTCGTTGGGGTGATGATGAGGCTTCAATAGACGAAATCAGAGCAGCAGCAAGACTTGCCCAGGCAGACGATTTCGTTATGAGCTTCCCCGATGGCTACCAGACCGACTTAGGTCAGGGTGGTGTTAACGTTTCAGGTGGTCAGAAGCAG
>JAZSJL010000279.1:0-2661 GCA_045534355.1 Acutalibacteraceae bacterium | reverse complement strand
AAAAATGAGAGAGTATGTATCTTTTTGTACATACTCTCTCGTTTTCACTCTATAGTCTCAATATCATAAGGTGTGGTCTGATAAACGAAATAGTTAAGCCAGTTAGAATACAGTAGATTTGCGTGTGCTCTCCAGGTATTTACAGGTGGTTTAGTTATATCGTCATCAGGGAAATAGTTTTTAGGCATTTTTATACTTATGCCTGCATCTCTGTCACGAAGGTACTCGTTTTTAAGTGTATTTGTATCGTACTCCGAGTGGCCTGTAACAAAGATTTGCTTTCCGTTTTCGGAGCTTACAATATATATGCCTGCTTCCTCGGAAGAAGCAAGAATTTTAAGCTCAGGCACCTTTTCAATATCCTCACGTAATACTGTTGTGTAGCGTGAATGTGGTACCATAAATTCATCGGCAAAGCCTCGCAGTAAGATAGATTGCTTGTAGTCTGCTGTGTGCTTAAACACACCCGAAACCTTTTCCTGTAGCAAATATTTACCAACGCCGTAGTGATAGTAAAGGCCTGCCTGTGCACCCCAACAAATGTGGAAGGTGCTTGTAACGTGAGTTTTGCTCCACTCCATTATTTCGCAAAGCTCTTCCCAGTACTTAACATCCTCAAACTCCATTTTTTCAACGGGAGCGCCTGTAATAATAAGGCCGTCGAACTTTCTGTGCTTAACGTCATCGAAGGTTTTATAAAAAGCAAGGAGATATTCCTTGGGAGTGTGCTTTGGTACGTGGGATTTTGTGTGAATAAGCTCAAACTCCACCTGCAAGGGAGAGTTACCCAAAAGCCTTGAAAGCTGTGTTTCAGTTTCTGTTTTATTAGGCATAAGGTTCAACACAAGAATTTTAAGTGGACGAATATCCTGTGTTATGGCTCTTGTATCGGTCATTACGAATATATTTTCTGCTTCAAGAGTTTTTACTGCAGGTAATTCATCGGGTAATTTAATGGGCATTATCACACCACACTTTCATTAAAATTAGGAGTTAGGAATTAGGAATTTTGGGGAAGCTCCGCTTCCAAACATTATAAGCTTCGCCTTTATTTTAGTGAAGAATGGAGGAAAGAGAACTACCCACCACCATCGCAAGCGATGGTCCCCCTCCCTATGCTTACGCACAGGGATGAAAAGTTTTCGCTTCACATCAACTTTATCTTTGGTAATAATTTTTGAGATTTGGATGAAGAACGCAGGTTTGAAATTCGAAGGCGTATGTGTATACGCCGAGAATAAAAACCAAGTTATTCGCCAAATATCAGAAATTAGTTAAGGGCTTGAGCGATATCGGCAATTAAGTCCTCTTTACTTTCAAGTCCACAGGAAAGTCTTACAAGGTTATTTGTGATTCCACAAGCAACTAATTCCTCGTCATTCATCTGACGGTGTGTTGCGCTTGCAGGGTGTAAGCAACAGCTTCTTGCGTCTGCAACGTGTGTTTCAATAGCAATGAGCTTAAGCTTCTTCATAAACTCCTCGGCAGCCTTTCTGCCACCCTTAACACCAAAGGAAACAACACCACAAGTACCCTTAGGGCAATATTTTTTTGCAAGCTCGTGGTATTTATCACCGGGAAGGTCTGCATATGTTACCCACTCAATTTTATCATTATCCTGCAAGAATTTTGCAACTGCAAGACCATTTTCACAGTGCTTTGCCATTCTTACATGGAGGCTTTCAAGGCCCAAATTAAGGTAGAAAGCGTTTTGTGGAGATTGAATTGAGCCAAAGTCTCTCATAAGCTGAGCAGTACATTTTGTAATAAATGCACCCTCTTTACCGAATTTTTCGGCATAAGTAATTCCGTGGTAGCTGTCATCAGGAGTGCAAAGACCTGGGAATTTTTCTGCATTTGCCATCCAATCGAATTTACCTGAATCAACAATACAGCCACCAACAGCTGCGCCGTGACCATCCATATACTTTGTTGTAGAGTGTGTAACAATATCTGCACCCCACTCAATAGGTCTGCAGCCTACAGGAGTTGCAAAGGTATTGTCAATGATAAGTGGTACGTTGTGTGCATGTGCAGCCTTTGCGAATTTTTCAATATCAAGCACAGTAAGTGCAGGGTTTGCAATTGTTTCGCCAAAAACAGCCTTTGTGTTTGGCTGAAATGCTGCTTCAAGCTCTTCGTCTGTGCAATCAGGAGAAACGAAGGTAAAATCAATACCCATTTTCTTCATTGTAACAGCAAAAAGGTTATACGTGCCACCATAGATAGTGGAGCAGGAAACAACGTGGTCACCACAGTTTGCTATGTTGAAAATAGCGTAGAAGTTTGCTGCCTGACCTGAAGAGGTAAGCATTGCTGCTGTACCACCCTCCATTTCTGCAATCTTTGCGGCGACATAGTCATTGGTAGGATTCTGAAGTCTTGTATAAAAATAGCCACTTGCTTCAAGGTCGAAAAGCTTACCCATATCCTCACTTGTGGCATACTTGAAGGTTGTGCTTTGTACTATAGGAATCTGACGTGAAGTCGGATCGTAGCCATGTCGTTCTGTGAGCCAAGGGGTTGGCCATTAGTATTGTCTTCCTAAGACCGCTTGGCCTCCGACTTTGTATAAAAATAGCCACTTGCTTCAAGGTCGAAAAGCTTACCCATATCCTCACTTGTGGCATACTTGAAGGTTGTGCTTTGTACTATAGGAAT
>JAZSJL010000303.1:0-2228 GCA_045534355.1 Acutalibacteraceae bacterium | reverse complement strand
AAGGTTGATTCTTCGTCCTATTACACCGAAGGATGCAGATGCAGCTTTCGTGTGGCTGAGCGATGAAAAGGTTAATAGATTTATGCCGTATAACAAGTCGGAGGCCAAGCGGTCTTAGGAAGACAATACTAATGGCCAACTCCTTGGCTCACAGAACGACATGGCTACGATCCGACTTGAAACAGAAAGGTTGATTCTTCGTCCTATTACACCGAAGGATGCAGATGCAGCTTTCGTGTGGCTGAGCGATGAAAAGGTTAATAGATTTATGCCGTATAACCTTTATAAAAACACAGATGAAGTTTTGTATTGGATAAACGTAATAATACCCAAGGACAAGAATTGTCACTGGGGAATTGTGCTCAAAGAGAGTAACCTTTTAATTGGTAGCTGTAGCATCGGTCCCGATAAAAAGGAGCCGGGTGCTTGGGGCTTCGGATACAACATCCGTTCTGATTATTGGAATAAAGGCTTAACTACCGAGGCTACAAAACGAATGATTGAATTTGCTAATGAAAAATATGGCATAAAGGACTTTGTTGCAACCCACGTTGTTGATACCCTTGCTTCGGGCAGAGTTATGGAAAAGTGTGGTCTTGTATTCGACCACTACGGAGAATACAGCACCTTTGACGGCACCGAAACATTTAAGGCAAAGTTTTATAAAATGCATTTGGATTAAAAGTGAGGACAGGAAATTACTTCCTGTCCTCGTTTTATCTTTTAGGCAACTTACCACATTCATAAAGTCTGTTTATTTTTTTATAATGACTGCAGGCTCTTCCCCCATCGACGGAGCAAATGCCTTTTTCATACTCTGATTTTTTGGCTTTGTTGTCAAATAATCGTGTGTACTTTTTGCCGTCTTCACCCTCGCAACTAATGAACTTATCACCTTCGCCCATATAAAAAGGGCATTCGATAAGCCTTTCAATAAATTTTGCCATAAGTATCACACCTGACTTTGTTAAGATACATAGTCGTAGCTTTTGCATACGGTAGTAGCGTTTCCATCATCATCAAAAAGAAGATCAACAATACCGATTGCTTTTGAACCGTCCTTATATTCAACTGTAAAGGTGATTGTATCGTTAAAGGCTGAAAACGGAGTATTTATATTTTCGTCAAAAGCCTTTTCCATTTCTTCTGTATGGTCCCAATAAAAGCTACCACCTTCAAAATTATATTCATCGGCAGTAATTGTAAAATCATTTCCGTGTTGTGGGGTACCAAAGGTGGGTCGGCTTGCGTTATACACCATTTGACCGTATTTTGATGTGTTTTTAACGCTGACTGCTTTAATGCTTTCGGTATTTTTTAAATCGAGTTTAAAACTGTTTAATGCACATTGAGTTAAAACAATATTTGAGGTTGAACAAACCATTGCTCTGCCTGTATAAAAATCCCTTTCAACACAGTAACTGTTGAAGGCTTCGCTCATTTCCTTAACTGTTTCTGATATTTTTGCATCAGAGAGACCCTTTACATCTCTGACTTTTAAATACACCTCATAAGGATATTCTTTATTAAGCTCCAAAGTTTTATTAATAGTTGTGGTCTCTGTGGTTTCTGTGCTTTCTGTATTAGCTGCACTTGCAACCATTATAAAAGGATTCACCGTTTTATTTTGTATTACTGTATTTCCGGTTGTACTCTGTTGCTTAGTGGTGTTCTCGTCAGGTTGTGGTACTAAAAAGCCCACGCCAAAAATAATAGCAAACGCAAGGCAAAGGGCTGTAACACCTAAGGTTATCCTTCTATAGCTTTTAACAGGAACGGTATTCGTAGTGATTTTTGCTTTTAATCTGTTGCCCATATAGGCATCGGGGTTGATGGTATCTATAGATTTTTTGAAATCGTCTTTTTTCATAATGCATAATCCTCCAATTCTAATTTAAGAATATCTCTACCCCTTTGCAATCGCTTTTTAACGGCTGATTTGCTTATTTTCAAGGTTTTTGAGATTTCTTCAACAGTATAATCGTTATAATAAAACAGAATTATGGCTGATTTATATTTTTCGGGTAATGCAATAACCTTTGAAATTACATCCTGCTCCAAATCGTTGTTTTTGTATGTAGCAGTTACAGGAATATCATCAATACACTCATTCTTACGACCTGATTTTTTCAGATAATCCAAACACTTATTTTGTGTTACTCTTATAAACCAGGCTTTTTCGTGTTCCGAATTTTTGAATCTGTATTTACCACAAAAGTATTTTGTAA
>JAZSJL010000196.1:0-1651 GCA_045534355.1 Acutalibacteraceae bacterium | reverse complement strand
CGATCCGACTTCCTTCGTTGACAAAAGATATGTTGGTTATGAGGTCGAGCACTTGTTTTTGGGAGTTGGGCAGCGGTGCAATAATCGAGGAAAATGGCAAACTTTCAATTCAAACAAAAAAACAGAGTTTTCAGAGTTTACCTGGGTGGTAAGCTCTTTGCAGACTTTTTCGGTGATGACAGTGAGGACTGCTTCTACCCTGAGGAATGGATTTGCTCATCTACAAGAGCACTCAACGAGGGTAGCACGGATATTCACGAGGGTATTTCTAAAATTGCAGACACAGACATTTATTTTGATGAGCTTTTAAAGGATGAAAAGGAGCTTATGCTGGGCAACAGAGACAGCCTTGACGTGCTTGTTAAGGGACTTGACTCTGCAATAAGGCTCCCTGTACAGGCTCACCCTGACAAGGCTTTTTCAAGAGCACACTTCAACTCCGAATTCGGCAAGGCTGAATCCTGGGTTGTGCTTGCTACAAGAGAAAACGCTTGTATCTATTTCGGCTTTAAGGATGGCGTAACAGAGGATGATTTACGTGCAGCCGTTGAAGCAAGTGAAACAGACAAAACTGCTATGGAAAACCTTCTTAACAGAATCCCTGTTAAGCCCGGCGACGTTTACTTTATACCTGCAAAGGCTGTACACGCTATAGGATACGGTTGCCTTATTTTAGAGGTGCAGGAGCCCACAGACTTCACTATACAGCCTGAGCGCTGGTGTGGTGACTACAAGCTTTCCGACCACCAAATGTACCTTACACTTGATAAGGATGTTGCTCTTTCTGTTTTTGACTACTCCTACAATTTAGAGAGAGTTGAAAAGGAATGTAAAAAAACACCTGAAACCATCTACGAAAACAACGGATGCAGAAAAGAAAGCCTTATCAGTAAGGCTGACACTCCCTGCTTCAGCATTGAAAGATACGTTGTGGAAAACGGTGAAACCCAAGCACTTGGTGGCACCTGCATCTACGTGGTAACAGAAGGCAACGGTGTTTTATATTACGGTGACTACAAGAGGAACATCAAAAAAGGCGACTACTTCTTTATGCCATACTCCTGCGCTGATAAATTTAAAATCAAGTCAAGTACCACAATTACAATAAACGCTTGTATCCCACCAGAGGTTTAATTATGACAGAAGCATTTATTTCAGCAAAAAACAAAACAAAGGCTTTGTACAACGCATTTTTTAATTATTTAGAAGGCTTTACAGATGATGAAAAATGTGAGATTGTTACAGCAACAGCAAATGCGCTTATGGGTATAGGCGGCACACAGAATATATTTGCTGCAGAGCTTATACTCGTGCACGCTACACAGCACTATATGGCAGATGTAACAGACACAAATTACAAGGCTCTTGTTTACTACGCCCTCGGTCAGCTTTACGAGCTACACCTTGAAGGCTTTGTGAAGGCATATACCTACTACGAAAAGTATGTGCTCAATAACACAATAAACGATGGTAGCCACGCTATTCTTTTACGTGCAATTATTCTTCGTGATAATTTCACCTACTCCGAGGAGCTGGAAAAACACTACAAGAACAGCCTTTGTGAGTACGATTTAGGCTACAGAAACGACCGTATATACGAAGCTCTTGGTGAGTATATAATCGCCCGACACGAAAACGATACAGAGAAAGA
>JAZSJL010000409.1:0-2830 GCA_045534355.1 Acutalibacteraceae bacterium | reverse complement strand
AGGGGGACCACGCCTTTGGCGTGGTGGTGGGTAGTTCTCTTACCTATACCCTTCACTAAGATACCAGCGACAGCCTGACCTTCTTGCGAGCTTTAGCTCGGAGGAGGGGGGACCACCGTAGGTGGTGGGTGGTACCATACGCCGGTTTTTATAAAAGAATAAATAATAAAGAAAAAAGAAAAAATAAGTTTAGGAACTGAACTTTATTATTTATTATTTGTTCTTTATTCTTCAAAGGATATCGCCATAGGTGGTGAGTGGTACCACATAACGGTATTTGCAAAAGGGGCTGTAAATCGTTTTTTACAGACACTTTTTTAGCATTGCATTTTTATTGACAAAAATTTTTATATTCTGTAGAATAAAGACATAAAATAAATTGGGAGGTTTTTTTATGGAATACGTTCTTATTATTGGTTTTGTTTTGGTAGCACTTGTGATTGCTAACGTACGCATAGTACCTCAGGCACACGAGTATGTTATTGAATTTTTGGGTAAATACAAGAAAACATGGGGTGCAGGTCTTCACGTTAAAATCCCTTTCGTAGAAAGAATTGCAAAGAAAATTACCCTTAAGGAGCAGGTTATAGATTCACCACCACAGCCTGTAATTACAAAAGATAATGTTACAATGCAGATAGATACTGTTGTTTTCTTCAAAATCTTTGATGCAAAGCTGTTTTCTTATGGTGTTGTTAACCCTATAAATGCTCTTGAGAATTTAACTGCTACAACACTTCGTAATATTGTTGGTGAGCTGGAGCTTGACAGCACACTTACTTCCCGAGATACCATTAACGGAAAAATGACTGCTATTCTTGACAGCGCTACAGACCAATGGGGTATTAAGGTTACTCGTGTTGAGCTGAAGAATATCATTCCTCCGCAGGAAATTCAGCAGGCAATGGAAAAGCAGATGAAGGCAGAGCGTGACCGTCGTGAAACACTCCTTCAGGCAGAGGGTCACAAGGCTGCTGCTATCACTCGTGCAGAGGGTGACAAGCAGGCTATGGTTCTTGCTGCAGAGGGTGAAAGGGATGCCCGTATTGCCCGTGCAGAGGGTGAAGCAAGAGCGCTACTTCTTGCAAAACAGGCAGAAGCAGACGGTATCCGTGCTATTATTGAGGCACACCCTACAGCAGAGGTTATTGAGCTTAAGAGATATGAGGCTCTTGTTAGTATGTCCAATGGTCAGGCAGCAAAAATCATTGTGCCAACCGATGCTGTTGAGGTTGTCAGAAACGATGTTATTTTCAGCGAAACAACAGGTCTCGGTGATACGACAAAGCCGGCAAAACCAACACCAAAAAAGAAAAAAGAAGATCCTTGCTGTGATTAATCAAAAGTTTAAAACAGGCAACCGTCAACAAAAAAGCGTTGTGTCTTTTGACACAACGCTTTATATTTTAGCCTGATTTAATTAGTCTCTTCTTTTATTGAAAGGCTTTCTTGGACGGCGTTCTCTCTGTGGCTCGTCGTCGTTTTCAGGAACAAGGCCCTCAACCTCAATAAGAGCATCTCTTCTTGAAAGGTTGATTCTGCCCTGGTCGTCGATTTCAACAACCTTAACCATAATCTGGTCGCCAACGTTTACACAATCCTCTACCTTTTCAACTCTCTTAACGTCCAGCTTTGAAATGTGAACAAGACCTTCCTTGCCCGGGGCAATTTCAACGAATGCGTCGAAGCTCATAAGTCTTGTAACAACACCGTTGTAGATTGCGCCAACCTCAGGGTCGTTTGCAATTGTGTGGATAATATCGAGAGCACGCTGTGCATCGTTGATGTCAACTGCTGTAATGAAGATTGTACCATCCTCTTCAACGTCAACCTTACAGTTGCACTCTGCGCAAATCTTCTGAATAACCTTACCCTGCTTACCGATAACGTCGCCAATCTTGTCAACATCAATCTTTGTTGAAAGGAGCTTTGGTGCGTACGCTGAAAGCTCTGCTCTTGGCTCGGAGATAACAGGATTCATAATTTCATCCAGGATATACATACGAGCCTTGTAGGTTTTCTCGAAAGCTTCCTTAATGATTTCAGGAGTAAGACCGTGTACCTTAAGGTCCATCTGGATAGCTGTGATACCGTTCTTTGTACCTGCTACCTTAAAGTCCATATCGCCGAAGAAGTCCTCAAGACCCTGAATATCAACCATTGTCATGAAGCGATCGCCTTCGGAAATAAGACCACAGGAGATACCTGCAACAGGAGCCTTAATCGGAACACCTGCAGCCATAAGAGCAAGTGTAGAGCCACAAACTGAGCCCTGTGATGTTGAACCGTTTGAAGAAAGAACCTCTGAAACAACACGGATTGTGTATGGGAACTCCTCAATTGACGGAATAACAGGGAGAAGAGCTCTCTCTGCAAGAGCACCGTGACCGATTTCACGTCTGCCCGGGCCTCTTGATGGCTTTGTTTCACCTACAGAGTAGGATGGGAAGTTGTAGTGGTGGATGTATCTCTTTTCAACGTCCTCGTCAATACCGTCGAGCATCTGAGCATCACGAGCAGAGCCGAGAGTAGTGATTGAAAGAACCTGTGTCTGACCACGGGTGAACATACCTGAACCGTGTACTCTTGAAAGAAGGTCGATTTCAGCGTTGAGAGGACGGATTTCATCAATACCACGTCCGTCTACACGCTTGCCTTCGTCAAGAAGCCAACGGCGAACAATAAATTTCTGAAGCTTATAAAGGCAATCCTCAATCTTATCTGCTTCTTCAGGGAATTTTTCATCGAATTCAGCGTGAACTGCAGCGTAGATTGGAAGAAGTCTTTCGTCGCGGATTCTCTTATCGTCTGTATCGAGAGCAACCTTAAC
>JAZSJL010000296.1:0-3236 GCA_045534355.1 Acutalibacteraceae bacterium | reverse complement strand
AGACAACGAGACGGAACTCTTCCATTTTCTTTGCAGTTGCAATACCGATTTCGTTTGTGCCACAAACCATCCAAGGGAGAACACCGATACCATCAGGGAAAACAACCATACACTCTGTGCACATCTCCCAAAGGGTGTGTGTAAGCTTCTTTTCATCAAGCTCGTGAATGTGGTTCATAGCAAGAGTATATGTAGGATGTGAGTGCATTATAACTCTGTTTTCAGGATTAACCTTAAGTCTTGCCATGTGGCTCATAAGGTGTGCAGGAAGCTCAGATGTGAACTTGCCGCCGTCCTTCCAGCCCCAGAGAAGCTCAGCTGTTGTACCATCCTTTGCAATACGGATAATACCAAGGTTTGTTTCAGGGTCAACCTCGACGTTTTTGAAGTATTTGCCTGTACCTGTTACAATAAAGATTTTGCCGATAAGACCTGTTGCGTCAAAGCCTGTAGGGATTGTACGGATAACGTTGTTAAGGTCAAGGTACTCTGCAACGATTTCCTCTTCAAGCATAAAGCTGATGTTACCACCGTTTCTTTCGTCCCAAGTCTGACGGTACATATTTGCTGTTGCTCTTTTCATGTCCTCCACAAATGGAGCTGTTAAAATATCTTTCATTATCTTTTCACCAATACCTTTTCTTCATAGTTTTTTATTGTGTTATAATAAGCGCCACAAACATCTTCTCTTAAGAGGAATTCTGCCCAAACGTCACCGAACGGCATTGTTTTACATTCCTCCTGAAGGTACATAAGCTGTGTGAAGTCGCTGTTTTCCTGAAGCTGTTTCATCTGCTGTGCAGGTAAAAGCAAAGCATTAAGAAGTGCCTTCTGCACGTTTCTGACACCTGTTACCCAAGCAGAAATTCTGTTTATGGAAGCGTCAAAATAGTCTGTTGCAATAAATACTCTGCCCAATGCATCGTGGAATACTATTTCCTTTGCAATTTCCTTCGTTTCGTCATCAAGAATTACCACGTGGTCAGAGTCCCAACGAACACCTCTTGTAACGTGAAGGGCAATTTTTTCATTGAATGCAAGGAGTGAGGAAATCTTGTCGGAAACAAGCTCTGTTGGGTGGTAGTGTCCGTTATCCATAAGAGGAGTAATTCCGTTTTGTGTTGAGTAAGAAAGTGTAAATTCTGCAGAGCCTACCGTGTAGCTTTCAAGGCCGATACCGAAAACCTTTGATTCAAGTGTAACGTATACCTTTGACTTATCATAAGGAGTGGCAAGTATCTCATCAAGAGATTTTTTGAATCTCATTCTTGGAGAGAGTCTGTCTGCAGGAATATCCTTATAGCCGTCGGGAATCCATATGTTCATTACACAAGGAACACCGGTCTCCTGTGCAAGGTATTCGGATATTTTAAGGCACTGAATACCGTGCTTTACCCAGAATTCCCTTGTCTTTTCATCGGGTGAGGAGAGGGTTAAGCCACCCTTCACCATTGGGTGAGAGAAAAATGTAGGGTTAAAATCAAGACCTATATTTCGTTCCTTTGCAAAATCTACCCACTTTTTGAAGTGTTTTGGCTCTAAAGCATCTCTGTCTGCAAATTCGCCGTTTTCAAATATAGCGTAGCAGGCGTGAAGATTAAGCTTCTTTTTTCCCGGTATAAGAGAAAACGCCATATCAATATCTGCCATAAGCTCTTCGGGTGTGGAGGCCTTTCCCGGGTAGTTGCCTGTGGTTTGTATACCACCTGAAAGGCTTTCCTTACTGTCGAAGCCTACAACGTCATCACCCTGCCAGCAATGAATTGAAATTGTAACGTCCTTTAACGTATCGAGAGCTTTTTCGGTGTCAACACCCATAGCCTCATACATTTTTTTTGCTTCTTCATATCTTGTCATATCAAAATCTCCTAATCAAATCAGAAATTTAAGACCATACACATTTAGTATATAATTTTAAACCCGAAAAGTCAATGAACAAGTGGCAAAAAGTGGATATTTGCATAGGATAGAAATAAAGATATTTGAGGAAATTACCAGAGGAGCTGTGTGTATGACAAAAACTATACTTCCTGTTTCATTCTTTTTTGGCGCCAATAATAAAAATGGCTATTGCTCTTTGTACAGAGAACTATATAACCCTTATGAAAAGGGTAATCATATTATACTTAAGGGTGGACCCGGTACAGGTAAATCCACACTTATGAAAAAGGTTGCAAATAAGCTTTATAATGAAGGCTACTACGTGGAGCAGGGCTTTTGCAGTGCAGACCCCAATTCTTTAGACGTAGTGTATGCTCCCGAAATAGGCTTTTCCATTTTTGACGGCACAGCGCCCCACACCTTTGACCCCACTATGCCCGGTGTGAGTGAGCATATATTGGATTTAAGCGTAGCGTGGGATAAGGATTACTTAAAAAAGCATAGCGACGAAATAGGTGAGCTTGCAAAATTAAACAAGGAGCTTCACGTCAAGGCAGCAGACTTTTTGAAGGTGGCAGCACTCTTTGAAAGCCAGGCAGTTATGCTTTGTGATACTGCTTTGGATAGAGAGAAGGTAAAACGCTTTGCTCTGCGCCTTGCCAACAGAGAGATTCCAACAAGGAAAAACGTAGAGAAGGGTAGGGCGTTTAAAAGATTTTTGAGCGCTGTTTCGCCTGAAGGAATCGTTGTACAGCACGACAGCGTTGTTGCCCTTGCAGAGAAGATTATAACAATCAACGACGAGTACAGTATAGCATCACCATACATTGTAGGCTTTATCGGGGATTATGCTCTTAATATGGGCTACGACGTTTACAAGTGCTATTGTCCGTTGTTCCCAAAATTCAAGGTGGAGCATATTATAATCCCTCAATTAAGCCTTGCAATTTTCACAGAAAACAATTACCACCAATCTATTGACGAGGTTTCTAAAAGAATACACGCAACACGCTTTTTGTGTAAGGATGAAATCCAAAAGCATGGGGAAAAGCTGAATTTCTACAAAAAGGCTAAAAAGGAGTTTGTAGATGAAGCTGTACGAAAGCTTTCCCTCGCCCTTGATACCCACAACAGACTTGAGGAGTATTACATCAAAGCAACAGACTTTGATGTAATTGATAAAATAACTAATAAGATGTTGAAGGTGTAGTACAGATGTTGGGGCTTTGCAAGTAAATTCGGAATTCGAAATTAGGAATGAGGAATCGAGGGTCTGCGACGCTATTTTAGATGCCGGTCGCCAGATGCCAGATGCCAGAACTTTGCAAGTAAATTCGGAATTAGGAATGAGGAAT
>JAZSJL010000219.1:0-8773 GCA_045534355.1 Acutalibacteraceae bacterium | reverse complement strand
TATTATCACAAGAAAAGTACTGTTTCAAGTATTTTTTATAATTATTATGTAATAGAAGCATCAAAAAACATTGATATAAATTTTATTGTGTGCTAAAATAATAGAAGAATTAAGTTGTTAAGAGGTGCCTTATGAGCTTCTGTGAAGATTTTTTTGCTGATTATAACTGTCTTACTACTGCAGAGGGGTTGCTTTCTTCAGGTAAGGAAAATGAAAGGGTAACCTTCGATTTGTTCTTTCGCCAAATCCCCGATAATGGTGGCTTTGCTGTTATGGCAGGGCTTTACAGCCTTTGCCAAAGGCTTGGCAACATTTCCTTCGATGAGGAGTATCTTGAATATCTCAAGGAGCAGGGCTTTTCCGAAATGCTTATAGAGTATCTCAGGAATTTCAAATTCTCTTGTGATGTTTATGCTATGCCGGAGGGTACACCTGTTTTTCCCAATGAGCCTATAGTTAAAATTTGTGGTCCTGCACTTCAGGCACAGCTTATTGAAACGCTGGTGCTCAACACCATAAATTACCAGACTCTTGTTGCTACAAAGGCAAATCGTGTAAGCCGTGCTGCAACAGGTAAAAGAGTTATTGAAATGGGCGCTCGCAGAGCACAGGGCTTCAGTGGTGCCATAGATGGTGCAAGGGCAGCATATATTGGTGGTGCAGATGCAACCTCACTTCTTCCTGCGGCAAGAAAGTACGGGATACCTGTTGCTACAATGATGAGCCACGGCTGGGTACAGCTTTTTGATAGTGAGCTTGAAGCCTTTAAGGTTTACCTTGAGGAGCACGGTGACGATGGTGCCTTGCTTGTAGATACCTACGATACACTCGATAGTGGCGTCAAAAACGCTATAGAAGCGTTTAATCAGGTGCTTGTGCCCAAGGGTCTGCGTCCGGCAGGTATAATTATAGATAGTGGAGATATGACGTATCTCTCCAAAAGGGCAAGAAGAATGCTTGATGAAGCCGGCTTCCCGGATTGCGATATATATGCCTCTAACTCCCTTGATGAAATTCTCGTTAAGGATATGCTTAACCAGGGTGCTAAAATAGACGGCTTCATTGTTGGTGAAAAGCTTATTACGTCCTCATCATCTCCTGTGCTTGATGGTGTTTATAAGCTTTGCGAAATTGAAATCAACGGTGAAAAACAGCCTGCCATTATGGTAAGTAATAACGTAAGCAAAATTACAACACCTTGCTCTAAAAAGGTGTGGCGTCTTTTCGATATGGAAACAGGCAAGGCGATTGCAGACGTGCTTACTCTTGAAAGCGAAAGCATAGGTGAGGAGAAGACGTATTCGCTTTTCGACCCTGATTTCACCTGGAAGAGAAAGACTGTAGATAATTTCGTAGCACGTGAAATGCTTGTTCCTGTTTTTGCAGGTGGTGAGCTTGTGTACGAAAATCCAAGCCTTGAGGAAATTAAGGCATATTGTAACGAACAGGTTGCATCTCTGTGGGAAGAGGTTGTCAGATTTGAAAACCCCCACAAGTATTATGTGGATTTTTCAGGTAAGCTTTGGGGTATAAAGCAGTCTATGATAGAAAAAATTATGCACGAAAATCACGGAGAAGATTGTAATGGCTGAAAAGTATAAGCTTGGTCTGTCAAGAAACAGATTGTTTGAGTTTGAAAACACAGTTGTTTTTCGTGGAAAATACAAGGAGCTTCTCAATGAAGAGGATGCCGTCAAGGCGATGAAAATGCTCTCCTTCAAGGAGCAGATTATAACAGCCAATATTCAACTTTCGGAAAGCTCTGAAGCGTATATCGTTACACAGGCTGTAGAGCCCGAAATCACGTTTTCACATTTGAGCGCAGAAGAAATTGCCAAGTCATATGAAAAGAAGCCGTTGCTCTTTACCGAAAAACTTTTCGAGTTTACCGTTTCGCAGGATGGCTACCTTGTTGTAGCAGGACATACGGCTGTCTGCGATGGGAAATCCTTGCTTCGTTTAGCAAGCTGTTTTATTGGCTTTTATGAAAAAAGCAATATGTCCATAGAGCCAAATGCTATATGTACCTTTTCTGAGCCTAAGAGCCTTCCTGTGGACGTTATATCTCCCATTGTCAATAAGCTTTCATCGGAGCTGGACAACAAGTGGCAAAGGGTGCAGAAAAAATACAGCCTTGAGGAGTATTTGTCTGCTAGGGAGCAATATATAAAAAATCTTTCCGATACAGATGTGAAAAAAGCTCATATTCCCACAGAAAAGCTACTGCAGTATATAAGCTTTTGTGACGAGGCAGAGGTTGATTTTTCATCACTCTTGTATTTCTGCTTCTATAAAGCCATTTGCAATAATATTCACCACGAAAAAAACGCTTCAAAAATGAGAGTATCTGCCGACCGTAGATTTTTCCACGGTACAGGAGATAGATTTTCTGTTGGCGCATATAATGGTAGCGTGTGTATTTCTCTTTCAAAGGCTGAAAATAAAAAATCAGAAGGGGAACAGCTTAGAGCCTTCCACCTTGATACATACAAAGCGCTGACGTCTCCTTTTAGAGTGTTTTCAGATGAAATACTTTTAGCAAATGTGCAGGTGGATTTGTGCGATGCCTCCTATATGTGCCTTGCAGGACTAAATAAATCAAAAATGGTTAAGGATTTTGCAAAAACGTATGGTTGTATGAACAGGGAGCTGTGCGATTGCTTTTATTATAACCTCACTCAAAGATACTGGTCTAATCTTCAGAGCTTTGGTGCCGTAATGGTAGAGGAGCCCTTTAGACGAGGCAGAGCACCACTCTTGTTGTGCGCTGTTGAGGATGGAAGTGGATGCAATATTAACCTCAGGTACAGCACCGTGGATATAGGTGCAGACGTTGCCGAAAAGGTTATTGCGCAGGCAATATCACATCTTGAAAGCATAGTCAAACAGTAAAATTCAATAAAAAACAGCAGTTTCGGGTAAAAATTGTACTCGAAACTGCTGTTTTTTTATTTTTTTATATTGACATTCAAAAATAAAAAAATTATAATGGTGGTACGAATTGCATCAAAGTGGGTCAAAGTGGTAAGGTTTTTACAAATTTTTCAAAGAAGGGGGCGTCGGTATGTTTAACGGCTTTTGTGGTTTGTTTCAGCACAATCTTGACGATAAAAACCGTTTTAAGATTCCGGCGAACTTCAGAGAAGATGTTGGTACAAAGGTTTACCTTATAAGATCCCCATATGCAGAAAGGTGCATTTTCCTCTATTCCGAGGAGGGCTGGAATGAGCTTTACCTCCAGTTCAACAAGGGGGAGGAGTATAACCACGCAACTCTTCGTAAACAGAGAAAAATTCTCTCCGGAGTTGTTTGTGGCGAGGTTGATAAAACAGGCAGACTCACTCTTAATGCTACTCTTAAGGAGTATGCCGGTATTGTGGACTCTGTTCAGCTTGTAGGTAACAATAAGCATATAGAAATCTGGTCACCCGAGGAGTGGCTTGGTGAAACGGATTTCTTTGAGGAAGCATCAACAGACGACCTTAATATTAATTTCTGATAAATTATGGATTTTAATCACATATCCGTGCTCCTTGAGGAGTCGGTTAACTCTTTGAATATTAAGCCTGAAGGTGTTTACGTGGATTGCACTGCAGGTGGTGGAGGGCACTCTGCTGCGATTTTAGCTCATCTTGGTAAAGGTGGGCGTATGGTGCTTATAGACCAGGACCCGGATGCTATCGAAACTGTAACAAACAGGTTTGCAGGAGATTCGAGAGTTACTGTTGTAAAAAACAACTTTTGTAATATAAGCAATATTCTGGACGAGCTTGGTATCCATGAGGTAGATGGTATTGTTGCCGACCTGGGTGTCAGTAGCCACCAGCTGGACAAAGCAGAAAGAGGCTTTTCCTTCCACAACGATGCTCCTCTTGATATGCGAATGAGTCAAAGTGGCAAAAGTGCAAGGGACGTAGTAAATACATATTCTGAATCAGCTCTTGCAACAGTTATTTCTCGCTATGGTGAAGAAAAATTTGCAGGTAGGGTGGCTTCGTCTATTGTAAGAGCAAGGGACAAGCAGCCTATAGAAACAACATTACAGCTTGCAGAAATAGTTTCCTCTGCAATTCCTGCAAAATTTCGCAGAAACGGCCATCCTGCAAGAAAAACCTTTCAGGCAATACGTATAGAGGTAAACGGTGAGCTGGACGTATTAAAGGCTACACTCCCTGTAATGTTTGACAGGTTAAAGACAGACGGCGTAATGTCAATTATCACGTTCCACTCTCTTGAGGATAAAATCGTTAAGGACTTTTTCAGGAGCCTTAAAGAGGGCTGTACCTGTCCGAAAGATTTTCCTGTTTGTGTTTGCGGCAAAAAGCCTAAGGCACTTGTTAAGTCAGGTGGAGTCAAAGCATCCGGTAAGGAGCTCGATGAAAATAACAGAAGCCGTAGCGCAAAGCTACGCACAGCTACAAAATTAACGTAGAGATTAAATTGATATTAAATACTTATACATTTTTTAATTTTACCGAAAGGAGGTTTTAATATGGCATACAATAGGTCAGAGGCTTATGATTTTTCTCTGTTTGAGCCACAGGTAATTGAATATCCTCAAAGCAAGAAAAAAACAAAAAGCCCATCGAAAGCTTCGTCTGCCAAAAAGCCTTCCAACGGTAAAACGGTTGCTGAGAAAAAGGTTGCATCCAAGCCACATCACGAAAAGGGAGCACCTATAATCTCACTTAGCGATTACCAGTTAGAGGTTGAGCGTGACGTAAAAACAGTTAACGTACCGGCCTTCGCAAAAAAGCTTTTATGCTTTGTTGTGGTTTGTGCGTGTCTTGTGGTTGCGTTGCTTATGCTTAACTCTGAATACGATACAGTTCTCAGCGAGATTTCTGCAGTGCAAAGCCAAATTTCCATCGAAAAGGGTGAGAATGTACGCTTGAATGCAGAACTGAGCAGCAAAATCTCAACTGATAAAATAGAAAACTATGCTGAAAACGTTCTTGGTATGGTAAAGGCTGAAAACCACCAGATTACCTATATCGACTTGTCCGAGGGGGACTGTGTGCTTGTTTCGGGCGACAAAGCTGCAAATGGTGAATCCCAGCTTTCGGGTAAAATAAAAGAGCTGTTTGCATATATTTTCTAATGCAGTAATAGATTATATGAGAGTTGAGACCACTCGACTCTCTTTTTTGCATAATTACGGAGTAATTTTTTCTGTAAAAAAACAAGTTTTTATGAGGTGGATTATGTCAAAGGTTAATATGAACTTGAAAAAACGTTGTATTCAGGCAATGGCATTTATTCTTGTTTTGGGTTTTGGTCTTGATATAATTAGACTCTTCTATTTCCAGGTAATTAAAGCAGAGGAGTACAGAATAGAGGCAGAGGCACAGCAGTTAAGCGATACGGTTATTTCTGCCGACAGAGGTGTTATATACGATGCAAGTATGAACGTGCTTGCTGAGAGTGCTGCTGCGTGGCTTGTGTACGTTGACCCTTCGAAAATCAAGGATGATGCACAGGAAACACTTGTTGCAACAGGACTTTCGGAGATTTTTGGGGATACTACACCGGAGTCAATTCAAAAGAAAATCAGCAATCGTGGCTACAGATACGTAAAAATTAAGGACAAAATAGCCTATAACGTTAAAAGTCAGGTATCTGCCTTCATTAAGGATAATGAGCTTCACGAGGTAATCGGTATAGACCCCGATACAAAAAGATATTACCCCTTTGGTAACTTTGCCTCTACCATTATCGGTATGACCAATAGCGACAACAACGGCAGAGCAGGTCTTGAGCTTAAGTATAACGATACACTCACAGGTGTACCCGGCAGAATTATTACTGCACGTGATGCCCAGAGTGGTGTAATGCAGTCTAACTACGAAACAAAATACGATGCAGAGCAGGGCACAAGCCTTGTGCTCACAATAGATAAATCAATTCAATATTATCTTGAAAAGGGTCTTTCACAGGCTGTTAAGGATAATGATGCTGAATCTGCATATGGTATTGTTATGGATGTTAATACAGGTGCAATTTTAGCAATGGCTACCATGCCCGACTATAACCTTAACGAGCCGTCTGTTATTACTAATTCCGACGTGTTGGCAGAGCTTGATAAAATTACTGATGAGGATGAATACGACGTTGCCTACAACAATGCAGTATTCCTCTCTTGGAGAAACAAGGCTATAAGTGATACCTATGAGCCGGGCTCTGTTTTTAAGCTCTTTACTGCTGCGGCAGGTATTGAGGAGGGTGTTGTAAACCTTAACTCCTCATATAATTGTGTAGGTGCAATTCAGGTTGCAGATAACCGAATTCGTTGCCACAATCACGATGGTCACGGCACACAGGATTTAACGACAGGTCTTATGAATTCCTGTAACCCGTTTTTCATTACTATAGGTCAACAGCTTGGCACGTCTAAATTCTATAAGTATTTTGAAGCCTTTGGCTTTACAAATAAAACTAATATTGATTTACCTGCAGAAGCAGAGCCGGTTGCAGACGTTACGTATCACTCTAAGGAGAATATGGGTATTTCACAGCTTTCGTCAAGCGCATTCGGTCAGACCTTCCAGGTAAGCGCAATACAGATGATTACAGGCGTTTCCGCAATAGCAAACGGTGGTAAGCTTATGGAACCGTATGTTGTTGCTAAAAAGCTTGACCAAAGTGGTAATACTGTGTATGAAACAACACCTCAGGTGAAAAGACAGGTTATTTCAGAAAGCACAAGTAATACTGTTTTATCAATGATGGAAAAGGTTGTTTCCTCGGGTACAGGTAGAAATGCTTACATACCCGGCTACCGTGTGGCAGGTAAAACAGGTACCTCTGAAAAGCTTACCGTAGATGGTGAGTACATAGCCTCCTTTGTTGGTTGTGCTCCGGCAGACGACCCACAGATAGCAGTTCTTATAATCATAGATGAGCCACAGGGCGCAGTTCACGGTGGTGGTGCAATTGCAGCACCTGTTGCAGGTGCAGTTATCGAGCAGACTCTTGAATATATGAACGTTGAGCCTGTTTATACCGATGAAGAGCTTTCAAAGCTTAATGCGTCAACACCAAACGTTGTGAATATGACTGTAAGCAGTGCAAAAAGCACTTTAAAGAATCAGAACTTCTCTGCAAGAGTAGTTGGTAACGGTGATAAGGTTATTGCACAATATCCTATAGCTGACCAAAGCATACCTATGAATGGTGTCGTGATTCTTTATACGGAATCAGGCAACACGGAAACCTCATCATCCGTACCTAATCTTCTTGGTATGAGTATAAGCGAGGCTAATAGGGTTGCTGTAAATTCAGGTTATAATATAAGAGTTTCAGGTGCCTCTCTCGATAGTGAGGTAGTATCCTACAGGCAGAGCATAGAAGAGGGCACACAGGCATCTCTCGGCTCTACAATTACAGTTTATTTCAAAACCACATCAGGCGTACAAGACGATTGATAAGGAGTGTTAAAAATGCTTTTATCCCAATTGTTAAAGGATATTAAGGTGCTTTCTCCCTATGAGGACAGAGAGATTTCTGACGTTACCGATAAAACTACACAAATAAGTGAGGGCTGTGCCTTCGTTTGTGTAACAGGTGCAAGATTCGATGGTCACTCTTTTGCAGGGAAGGCTATTGAAAACGGAGCTAAAGCAGTTATTGTTTCCAAGGATATGGGTGTCAAGGAGCAGATTATTGTAGAAAACACCCGTGAGGCTTATGCGATAATGTGCAGGAATCTTTCGGGTAATGCTGTTTCAAGACTTACGGTTATCGGTATAACAGGCACCAATGGTAAAACTACAACTGCTTTTGTTGTAAAGGATATACTTAAGGCTATGGGTATACCTTGTGGTCTTATTGGTACTGTTAAGAATATGGTGGGTGAAAAGGAGTTTCATACAGAGCTTACAACACCCGACCCGTATGATATGCACAAGCTTTTTAAAATGATGGTGGATGATGGTATAGAGTACTGTGTTATGGAAACCTCGTCACAGGCTTTTCACCAGATGCGCCTTGCAGGTATTCACTTTAAAACAGGTGTTTTCACAAACCTTACACAGGACCACCTTGACTATCACGGCACGATTGAAGCATATAAGGAATGTAAGAAAATTCTTTTCCTCAATTGTGACAATGCCGTTATTAATGCAGACGACGAAGCCGGTGCATATATGTCAGAGGGCATAGGTGCTGCTGTTAAAGAATATGGTATAAAAACCGATTGTGATTATAAGGCAGATAACGTAGCTCTTTACTCTGACCGAGTAGAATATGACCTTTGCGGCAACAGAGTAGTTTTTAACATACCGGGTGACTTCTCTGTTTACAATTCGCTTTCTGCTATTGGTGCAGTTTGTTCCTTGGGCTTCGGGTTGAATACTGTTATTGAGGCAATAAGCAAGGCGAATTCAGTAAAGGGCAGAGTTGAGCTTCTTAAAACAGATACGCCTTTCGGGGTTATTATTGACTATGCTCATACACCTGATGGCTTGGAGAAGGCTCTCAACGCTGTTCGGGGCTTTACCAAGGGTAGAGTAATCACTCTTTTTGGTTGTGGTGGTGACAGAGATAAGACCAAGCGCCCTAAAATGGGCAGAATGGCAACAGACCTCTCTGATATTGTAATTGTTACTACCGATAACCCGAGAACAGAGGACCCGGAAGAAATTATTAAGGATATTCTTATTGGCGTTGTAGGCTCAAAGGCAGAGGTAGTAAGTATTACAGACAGAACTGAAGCTATTAAATATGCTTTAAGCATAGCGAAAGCAGGGGATACAATTCTTCTTGCGGGTAAGGG
>JAZSJL010000395.1:0-2457 GCA_045534355.1 Acutalibacteraceae bacterium | reverse complement strand
CGGTAATTTTGCCCGATTTGCCTTTGAAAGGCGCCAGCCTATCTGCAGTCAAATACGACAACCTTTTAAAAAATTTTTTATTATTGATATTTTAAAACATAAAGCTTGTTTCTCAACATTTTTATGAAATTCAAGCTTTTTCAATAGCCTGGTTTACAGAGCTTCTTAAGTCAAGAAGCCATTGGTGTGAGTGAGGATATTCCTTGAAGCTTAGTGGTGCATCAAGTCCTTTTTCAATTAACTCAAGCACATATTTTCTGCTTGTTTTACTCTCAAGAAGTCGGAGCGCTCTCAAATCCTGTATAGCCTCGGCAAAAACCTTGTGGCGTAAGGAGTTGAGTGGTGTACCGTCCTTGCCCGGGTAAACAACGTATGAATCGCCTGATGGGAAGGAGCCACCTGCATCGGTTACCTTGAACGGGTCAATAGGATGCTTTGAATATTGTGAATACCAGAAGTTGTGACCCCATTGCAAAAAACCCTTTGCATCGTATTTGTATAAAAGCACACCTAAAACTCTGCTTCTCAACGAGGGCTGTGAGAATAGTCTGTTAGGTAAAAAGTTGTGCACCTGTGTACAGCAGTAGTAGGTCCAGAAGTTTTTAACCTCGGCTCTGAAAACGTCTGCCTCACCCTCGCCACAAACGGGAGTTTTAATAAGTCCGTTTCTGAAATATTCAATATCTGAAAGAGCATCAAGTGTATTAAAATCCGGGAAGAGCCTGTGGAGTGTATCGGCAGCCTTCGTGTAGCTCTTGATTTGACTTTCGCTTGGCTCGTCTGACACGTGAAGCCAGCACAGCTTTTTTATACCCAGCTTTTTAACCTCTTTTTTGAATTCCTTTGCAAAGGCTTCCAGGAATTCTGTGTAAGCTTTTCCGCTTGCCTTTGTTTCCCAACCGAAGATTTTCTTTTCCTTGCCGTTTACTGTGGCAACAATTTTCGGTGCAGAGGTTGCACCCCATTGGGTAAAGAAGTGAGAGATTTCAAACGCCTTAACACCACAATCAAGGCAAAGCGCAACATACCTTTCAAAGTTTGCAAAGTCAAAGGAGTATTTGCCTTTTTCCTTTGTGACTTTAACAAGCTGAACCGTAGGTCTTTCACCACCGACTGCTGTATCGAGGGGTGGAGTAAACACAGGGGTTAAAAGCATTGTAACACCATGTGCAACGGCATTTCTGATGTAGTTTTCAACGATTCTCCAATATTCCTCGGAGAAAACCTCAACACCGTAGTAGGTGCAAAGGCAGTCATTGTGGAACCAGTTTGTAAATAAAAGCTGTTGTTCAGGTAAAACCTCATCTATTATACTTAAATTGAAAGCTTCTTTTATTTCGCACGCAGAGGTTTTTAAATTCACAGTAATTTTTTTGTTTCCTGCAAATTCACTCTGTGGCAGAAGCTCTACCCATACAGAATACCAACAGCCCTTTTTTACCTTGATTTTGCCTTCAAGGGGCTTGAGCAAATCAGGGAATTCCTTTCTGCTTAAATCATAGTGGAAGGAGTCGGAATTATCGTAGCCGTTTCTGCCTGCAGGAATATTTTCAACAAAATAGAGCTTTATGTATTTGGCAAGAGGAGAGGAAACGGAAACCTCTATTTCTGTTTCCTCCTTGCTTTCTGCCATAAAGGCTACCTGAAAGGAGAATCTTTCCCCTTTTAAAGCAGAGTAGCTTTTGAATTCATTGAAGTTTGGTTTTGTGTCTTTAAAAACCTTATTGAGGGAAGAAAGTAATATGGTTTTCACAAATTATTCCTCCGTTTTCTGAGGCTCTTTCTTTAAGCTTTTGCTGAGAATGAAAAGTGGAATGAATACGAGTGCTGCTACAACAGCGCTGTAAAGGAACATTTTTGCATCAGGTACAGGTGTATCTACTCTTACAATTTCATTACCAACAATGTTTTCGGTTGTGTAAACGGCACCTACACTTCTACATGCAATATCACCGATTGCAGGGCCAACAACCATAGGAATAAGCACGAAGAAAATCATTCTTATACCCTGGAAAAGACCTGTTTTCTCAGGTGGAGTGTAGTCACGTATAGTTGCACCGAACTGAATTGTAAGCACAAGGTAGCCTACGAAGGTCGGAGCAACACCTACAAGAATTGTATAGAAGCTTGTAGATGTTGAAAGTATAAGAAGTCCAACTATCAAAGCAGCAACGCCGGGAATAATACCTAAAAGCTTTTTCTTTGCAGAGAGCTTCATAAGGAAAATAACACCTGCAACGAGAACTGCTACTGCAAGCACGCCAACAACAATAATTGTTGGAAGGGAGCTTTCTAAAAGAAGCTTGTTAGCACTGCTTTCAAGCACAACGTACTGAAGGTAAACTATAAGATATGGGAAGAATACCTGGAATGCACAGTTGAAAAGGCACATAGCTAAAAGGTAGAGGTAAAGAGTAGAGTTCTCTTTGATAACGCTTGGCTTGAAGCCGTAGAAAA
>JAZSJL010000164.1:0-6267 GCA_045534355.1 Acutalibacteraceae bacterium | reverse complement strand
GTATCGTTTGGCTCCTTATCAGGTGAATAGGTATCAAGGAGTGAATCAAGCCACGCCTTTGGCGACGGATATGAGCGAGAATACTTGTACAAATCCAAAATAACATCTGTAAGCTTATTATCATTACGCTCACTTACAAGCATAGAGGTTAATTTAAGAAAGCCCTCGGACCCCTCCTCGTAAAGCTCCTCAACTACACTATCAACAGCAACCTTAAGAAGCTCTGCACTCTCTTTATCATCAAGAAGTGTAAAATCCAGACTCACACCTGCACGAGCAAAATTCTCTTTTACAATTTTCGAGCAGAAGGAGTCCATTGTGCATATATCTGCTAACGGAAGAAGTGCCAGCTGTTCACGGAGATAATCGTTCATCTCTCCGTTACCTGTGCAAGCCTGATTAATAGCCTTGTATATTCTATCCTTCATTTCACCTGCTGCAGCCCTTGTAAAGGTAACAACAAGTATTTCAGAAACGCTACAGGGCTCCTCTGTGTCCATAACTATATTTTTAGCTCTTTCGGTTAAAACGGCTGTTTTACCGGAGCCTGCCGCAGCAGAAATCAAAACCTGCATACCACGAGCCTTAATTGCAGATTGCTGATTAGGTGTCCATTGGGTTTTGCTCATCCTCTTCACCTCCTAATGCTTTGATAGCTTCATTGTGAGAAAGCTTTGTGATTTCGTGAATTTCATCGCCTACCTCATAGCCACAAATCGCTCTGTATGAGCAATAGGCACACATTTTACCCTCACCCTTTTCGCCATTAGGTATTGCAGGAATATTGCCCGAATGAAGAGCATCTCCCATTGCCTTAATTTTTTCGTCAATAACTCTTGATAAACTGCGAAAATGCTTTGGCGAATACGTGTTACCTGTAAATACTTGTTTTTTCTCGTCAAACCCTGCAGGAAAATAATCCGGTGAATCTATTGCACCCATACCATTGAGCACAACAAGGCTTTCAAGCACCATACCCGAAAGCTTACCACACACCCTTCTCTGATGTGCAACTTCTTCAGGTGATGGTGAGCGTTTTTTGAGATAATCGGATAGACCGATTTTTGAGGGAAGGTACAAAACACCGGCAGGAACAAAATCACCATATACGTGCTTGGCATTTTTCTCTAATGCCATAAGGTATAAAACCATTTGTATATTAAGACCATCAAACAGCTCTGAAAGCTTAAATTCCTTTTTACCTGTTTTATAGTCTATAACTCTTATATAGCTGATACCATCCTTTGAGAAAATATCCACTCTGTCTATAGAGCCCTTTACAGTAACCTTGCCGTTTTCAAGCTCAACCTGGTATGGTGCAATATCACCCTCGCCTATAGAAACCTCGAAGCCACAAGGCACAAAGCTACCTGCAGCAAACTCCTGCTTAAGCCTATCCAGAATAGCCATACAGGTTTCTACAAGGTGATTGTAAAGATACATAAATCGCTTTGATTTGTCTGCCTTGCCACCCATTTTAGTTTCTATATATTCGTTAAGAGCCTCCTCAACGTCTGCACGCAGAGAATCGTCGTTTACCTGGGGAAAATCACCATTAAGGTATTTTTGAAGGATTTTTTCCATTACAAGGTGAACAACAGTACCACTTTGTGCAGGGTCAAGCTCTGCTGTGCGCAATGGCTCTGCATTCAAGCCATACCTTACAAAATAAGAAAACGGACAATTATGGTATTGCTCAATTTTACTTGCAGAAAGATGTATATTCTCCTTAAAAAGCTCTGTAGCTATAGCTGAATCTGCAAAGCTGTAATCTCTCTTACCGGCAACACCCTCAAGAGCCTTTAGCTTACCTGCATATTGAGGCTTGTTCTCAAAATATGCAAGTAATGTTGAACGAAGCCGGTTATTAAGCCTGTAATTCTTTGCAAGAAGTGAAAAAGCTGCATCATCACTCTCTACGAAATCTACAGGGTTCAAATCAGTTGTAGAAATACACTCAACATCCTCGATTGAGCTTACTGCCGTTTCAATCATTTCAGAAGGTAACATTTCACTACCATCTGCATCTACACTGCGATATGTGAGATAAAGCTTTTCAGACGCTGCTGTAGCAGCGCAGTAGCAGATGAAGTATTCTTCATCCAACGAATCCTTATACGGTGGCTTGATTTCAAGACCGAGATTTGTAAGGTGAGCTCTGTCTGAATCAGTTAAAATACCACCCTTAACAGACACAAGAGGAAATTCATTTTTATTTACACCAACAAGGAATACAACCTTAAGCTTTTCTGTTCGTATTCTGTCGGCACTACCGATTTTAACTTCATCGAGGCCCTGTGGAATTTCACCTATTTCGCCTGAATCAACAAGCAAGTTAAACAGCTCAAACCAACGCTCAAGTGTCATTGGTCTGTCTGCACCCAAAACAGCCATTTCATCTAACAATTCAACAAAAACATCCCAGGAAACTGCCTGTCTGTTTGCTTCAACAGGGAATCCACCATCATTTAAAGAGGTGAAGAGGTGGAAAAGGCTGTCCTTAACGCTCTGGTTATTTATGAATTCATATATTTTTGCAGTAATCTTCTTGCAGGCTTTATCCTCACAAGCTTTTTTTAATTTAAGCAAGGGCAAAACAGCCTTCTTACGAGATGCATTTATTTCATCAAGCGTAGCCTGTGCTTTAATGTCAAGCTCTCTGCCGAAGCCATCGGGATGCATAGTGAAGCCATCCTTCCAGGCTGACACACCAACATTCCACATCATTGCATATTTTTCAAGACGAGAAATTTCTGTAAGCTCCAAGCCACTTAAGCCTGACTTAAGGTTTGTCATAATATTTTCTGTGTTAAAGCCTTGTGTAACACAAGCTAAAACAGATGATATATAAACAAACAATGCTTCATATTTAAGGGAGCTCTTGCTATCCTCAAACACAGGAATATCAAGTGCTTTAAGCTCTTCAGAAAGAAGCTCCTTGTATGTACCTGCCTGTCTTTCAATAACGGCAATATCTCTGCACCTGTACTTACCTGAACGAATTAATTTTTTAATTGTTGTTGCAACAAATCTGCATTCATCGTCCTTATCGAGGCACTTTGCAACAGTTACACCTTCATCCGACGGCAAAGCAGGTGCTTTCTTTGTCGAAAACAAATTCTTTTCAAGCTGGAAAATGTCGGAAGAAAAAGCATCCTCCGGTTGCTCACAAAACATTTCTGTAACAGTGATACTGTTTTTTGCTGCAATACCACGCAACGTTTTTTCAAATTCCTTAACGAAATAGAATGACGTATATCTGCCAACATTTTCATCTGTACAAAGAGTTACATAAACGTCCTTTGCCTGACTTAAAATAATACTGAAAGCTTGAGCGTCTTGCTTTGAAAATGCTCTGAAGCCGTCAAAAAATACTGTTTTACCTTTAAATGTACCATTTTCAAGAGCATATTCGCAAAGAAGTTCAACTGCTTCTGTATCATCAAAATAGCTTTGGCTTATTAACGCACTATATGCTTCGTTTATTAAATATACATCTTTAAGCTTTTCCTTTAAAAAACCCTCGGAAACCAAATCAATCTTACTTAACAGCTCGTCACCTGAAATTCGGCAATACTTAAGCTCATTGCAAACCTCTACGAGAGGGCTCAAAGCAGTAAATACAGTCTTTTGATTGGAGAATACATTTATTCTTCCATCTAAAGACTGCAAAGCTTCACTCATTATGGCTGCTCTGACACCGGCATTGGCAGAGCCTTTTTTTAATGCAGGTACATCCTTAAGAGTTGAAAGTGCTAACCTTTCAAAGCTTGTAACGTCAACTGCTTTATGCTTTTTGGCACCAAGTAGCTTCAGCATTGTGCGATCTGTTTCAAAAGAAAACTGCTCGGGAATAAGAAGCAGTAAGGTACTGCTCTCTGTTGCAATTTTTTCATTTATGATTTCACGAAGAAGCTTTGTTTTGCCGCTGCCTGCTCTTCCCTTAATAAAATGAAGCATAGAAACCTCCATAAAGCTTTTGATGTTTATATAATAACATATTTTCACATATTTTTAAATACAAAATTTGCTTTATTTGACCTATAAATAGTACTCCGAATAAGAATAATTCAAAATTTTACGAGAATAATATTACAAGAAATCAATGAAAGGAGAAAAATATATGCTGGACAGAATAGCTTTGATACTTGTAACAATCGGTGCGCTTAACTGGGGAAGTATCGGTCTTTTCAAATTTGATTTGGTTGCCTGGTTATTTGGCGGACAGGCTGCAATTATGTCAAGAATTATCTACGTGATAATTGCCCTTGCAGGTATCTGGTGCATTTCGCTTTTATTCAGAGAAAACGAAATGTTAGAAACATCGACACACAATAATGTAGAATAAAAAGCACTATAAACAAAAACAAGCACTCAGCTGAGTGCTTGTTTTTTTACATAATAAATATCTGATTATTTTGAGCCGTTGTCAAGCTTTGTGATTTTGTAGGTAACTGCGCCGTTTGGAGCTTCTACAACAACCTTATCGCCAACCTTGTGACCCATAAGAGCTTTACCAACAGGAGATTCGTCGGAAATTTTGCCGTGAATTGAGTCAGCCTGTGCAAAGCCTGTGATAGTAAAGGTTCTTTCAGCAGAGCCCTTTGCTGTACCCTTTATAGTAACAATTGAGCCGATATGAACAACCTCTGCATTACCCTCATCCTCTTCAACAATAACTGCTCTCATAAGGATTGCTTCGATATCGTTGATTTCTGCTTCGAGCTTAGCCTGCTCTGATTTTGCCTCGTCGTACTCGCTGTTTTCTGAAAGGTCTCCAAAAGAACGTGCTGTTTTAAGCTTTTCGGCAATCTCTGAACGGCTTGCTTTAAGTACCTCAAGCTTAGCTTTAAGCTCCTCAAAGCCTTCTTTGGTTAAAAAAACTTCTTGTGCCATAATATATCCTCCAAGGTTAATTTCCTAATAACATTACATATCATTATAGTAAAAGTGAACCTAAAAGTCAAGCAATATATTAATCTGAATTAAAGTATATCTTTTTGAACGGAACAACCTGAGTGGCTGCACAGGCTGTATTTTTGCTGATTCCATAGCTCTTTAATTTTTTCACAGTTTCGGTTTCTGTAAAATACCTTGCATCGGGATAAATTGCGATATCAATTCCATTTTTGGATAGAGTAATACAACCTTGACTCAGATTAATATTGTTCAAGTTAATTCTCAAAAAATTATTTGTTAACAGCGTCTCATCATTTACCTGAGGCACCAAGCCTAACTCTACCCTGCAAAAATCACAAAATCTTTTTAATTCAGCATTTGGACTTCCTACTATAATAATTGTTTTGCAAGAATTTGCAAGCTCCACCCACTCCCTGCAAAAGCGAAAATTATCAATATAAATACAAATTTCGGATTCGTTTTTTGCTTTAAGGTAAGCTGTAAGCGCAGAAAGATAAGCCCTGCTGTAATACAAGGTCGGGTCAAACAAGTACTTTTTTAACCTTTCTTCTTTCTCCAGCTCCTTTGAGCAAATGACTGCACCGGAATATCTGTTAAGATATTCCGTTAACTCTTTCGAAAGAAGCACACCTCTGTTTATTTCTATAATAGAAAAAATCTCATTGCAACAAATAAAGCTATCTTTTTTCTTTATTAATTGTTGCTTTCTTTTAGCAAACAAACGGAATTTCCTATCTTTTTTATTATCTACTAAATTCAATACTAACACATAGCAACGCTCCCTCTTTTGATAATACCAAAAGAGAGAGCGTATATTTTGTAAAAATCAGTCGGTAGCCTCAATATATTTTCCACCCGGAGTATACCTTGTAAGATAATCTACAGGGTTTTTCCAGCTACCATTTATCATAATACCAAAGTGAAGATGTGCACCAAAGGAATAGCCTGTGTTACCTGCCTGACCGATAACTGTACCCTGGCTTACCCTCTGACCTACGCTTACTGTAATGTTTGAAAGGTGGGCGTAATAGGTAAGAACACCATTTCCGTGGTTGACTACAACATAGTTACCGTAGCCACCACCGTAGCCCCAGTTAGCAACCTCAATAGTACCTGACTTAACTGCAATAACATCTGCACCATGAGTGCCGGACCAACGACAGGTATCTATACCATTGTGCTGTTTGCCCCAACGCCACTTAAAGCTTGAGGAAATATACGCATCCTCATAAGGCAAAGGCCAAACCATATCGCCATCAACTACACCTGAGCCGTAGTGCGTATTTTTGTCTGCAAGCTTATTTTCAAGCTCAAGAATAGCATCCTCTCGCTTATCAAGTCGGAGGC
>JAZSJL010000267.1:0-2567 GCA_045534355.1 Acutalibacteraceae bacterium | reverse complement strand
TTGTTGCCATACGGGGGTCATCCCAGCCGGAAACAAGGTTATCTGTAACAAGGCGAATATTTCTTCTCTTTGAAGTGATGCAGTAGTTAAGGTTAAGTCTTGCAAACTCAATCTGTCTTGGTGGCTCCTCGAAGCCAATCTGCTCAATAAACCAATTATAAAGTGGTCTGTGGTTTTCAAACTCAAGTGAGCAAAGTGAATATGTTACACCCTCACAAGCATCTGAAAGCGGATGAGCAAAGTCGTAAATAGGATATACACACCATTTATCGCCTGTCTGATGGTGGTCAACGTGCATAATTCTGTAAATTGCAGGATCGCGCATATTCATATTAGGTGATGCCATATCTATCTTTGCACGTAAAACCTTTGCGCCATCGGGGAATTCGCCGTCTGTCATTCTCTTAAAGAGGTCAAGGTTTTCCTCAACGCTTCTGTCACGGTATGGGCTGTTCTTACCGGGCTCTGTAAGAGTACCTCTGTACTCTCTCATCTCCTCTGCTGTAAGGTCATCAACGTAAGCCTTACCGTCCTTAATGAGCTTTATTGCACACTCATAAAGGAAATCAAAGTAGCTTGATGCATAAAGGCACTGCTCCCACTTGAAGCCGAGCCATTCAATATCCTCTTTAATGGACTCTACATATTCAAGGTCCTCTTTAGCAGGGTTTGTGTCGTCAAGTCGAAGGTTGCAAACGCCACCATACTTCATAGCAGTTGTAAAGTCTATGCAGATAGCCTTTGCGTGACCGATATGAAGGTAGCCGTTTGGCTCAGGTGGGAAACGAGTCTGCACCCTGGTGTTAACACCCTCCCTCAATTCTTCATCAATAATATCGTGGATAAAATTACCTGCAGTTTCAAAAATTTCTTCCATAGTGTATCTCCTTAACGTGTATAACTTAAAGTGATTTAATCACAGCATTGATTCTTTCGTTAACTCTTTCCTTACCTAAAAGGCTCATTATTGAGCAAAGGTCAGGAGTGTTTCTTCTTGAGGTTACTGCAAGACGAATAACCGTTGAAACGTCACCGACGTGACCCTTGTAGGCTTCAGGGTTTTTCTTGTATTCCTTAACGTTTGGTGTAAAGCCCAGGGGCTCGCACAAATCTTTGATTTTGGAGAACCATTGGTCCTTATCGTCTGCACAATCGTAAACTGTAAGGTAGCTTTCAAGAATTGCCTTTGCATCTTCCTTTGAAATATTTTCAGGAAGCTGAAAATCAGGTGTGTAGTACTCATCAAACATGTATGAGAAGTACTCCTTAACCTCGCTCCACCTTGCAATATCCTTACGTGGCTTAGGGCTCTCTCTGTCTATATTAACAAGTGCTGTTGAGAAATCCTTGTCAGCAGTAAACACCTTAAAGAATTCCTCATCGTATTTTTCTGCCCACTGTGCAATATACGTGTAAACCTCATCTGCCTTCATAACAGAGATTACGTTTTTGCTGACATCGTTGAGCTTAACAAGGTCGAAAAGGCAACCACTTGGGCTCATCTTCTTAAGGTTGAAGGGGAAGCTGAAGGCATCCTCTGTTGGGTTTGCCCTGCGCCAATCCTCAAAGTTTGAGTTAAGCAGAGTGAGAAGGTACTCAATAAGGCTCTCTTTTGGGAAGCCCTGCTCTACAAAGTAGCTTACTGCTGCCTCAGGGTCCTTTCTCTTTGAAAGCTTACGCTTTGTGCCGTCCTCTTCATCTATTTTCATAACCTGTGGTGTGTGTGCATACTTTGGCACACGGAAGCCACAAGCCTTGAAAAGTGCTATATGCTTTGGCACGGAGGATATCCACTCCTCACCACGGATAACGTGGGTCGTTCTCATAAAGTGGTCATCGCAGGCGTGTGCAAAGTGGTACGTAGGAATACCGTCGGACTTAAGTAAAACCTCATCAATAATATTTTCAGGCATTTCGATTTTGCCACGGATAATATCATCGAAGAAAATTCTTTTATCCTCACTTCCGTCTGAACGGAATCTTAATACGTAAGGCTTACCTGCCTTTATATTTGCTTCTATTTCCTCAAGGGAAAGGTCTCTGCACCTTGCCCATTTACCGAAATAGCCCCAGATAAGAGCATCGCCCTTCTCCTGCTCCTCACGGATAGAGGTAAGCTCCTCTGCCGTGCAGAAGCAAGGGTAAGCAAGACCCTTTTGTACTAATTCCTTGGCAACAATCTGATAAATTTCTGCACGCTGGCTTTGTGTATACGGACCATATGCGCCCTTTTCCCGGTTGAAGCCTGTAACGCCCTCGTCGAAATCTATGCCGAAGGCTGAAAAGCCGTTGATGATTGCAGAAACACCATCGTCTATTTCACGCTTTTTGTCGGTATCCTCAATACGAAGGTAGGAAACGCCCTTTGTAGCCCTTGCAGTAAGCACGTCTACAAGCGCACCGAAAAGACCACCAATGTGAAGGTAGCCTGTTGGCGATGGCGCAAAACGAGTTACTCTCGCACCCTCCGGGAGATTCCTTTCAGGGTACCTTGCCTCAAGCTCCTCTACAGTAGAGGTGATATGAGGAAATAAAAGCTCTGCTAACTAAAATGCGGATCGTAGCCA
>JAZSJL010000174.1:0-2700 GCA_045534355.1 Acutalibacteraceae bacterium | reverse complement strand
GACCATTCATTATGTATTGGAGTACGTATATACCTAAAAGTGCTGCAAGTACAGTTATGAGCATGGTGGAGTTTTTGTTGGGTATAACGTCATCCACCATTATTTTTGTTATGTATGGTGGTGCAAGTGAAAGCGTTGTAGCAGCTACAGAAAGAAGCATACACCCAAACAGAGATTTTCTTTCGGGGATTACGTATTTAGAAAATTTTGAAACAAGCTTACCCTTGCCGGAGCAGTTTATACACTCTGCTTCGGGATTAGGTAGCTTTCTGCCACATTTGGGGCAGAAGCACCTTTGCTTGTGGTAAACGGATTTTACTGTTTCTGCTTCATAGTCGACGTCTGCCCCATTGTTTACGGCGTTAATGAAAACTGCAGCAGCATCGGCAACCTCTGCGGCAGCATAAGAGAATCTTAACAACGTTTGCTTTTTACCGTTCTTCAGAGTTGCTCTGAAAACAGCGTTACCATAAAGGCGCTTAACCCTGGCTTCTTCAACATCAGAAAAGCTAAGTCTTATATAGCCCTCGTCATAGCACTCGTCAAAGGCTAAAAGACTATCCTTTGTAAAAACCATAAGCGATTCTGCATAGCGACCCTTCAGATTCAGGTCGCCAACAACAGCAAACAATATATCCTCTTCGGTTACCTTTTCGCTCAAAATGCTTTCAAATTGAGAAGGGAGAGGTTTGTTTGTTATTATCTTCAAGCTGACATACCTCCTTTTACGAGGGTGATTTTGACTTCATTATAGCAAAGCATATTAAAAAGTAAATATGTTTTTTTAAAACTATACATCTTTTTTGTGGGTAAAAATAATCAGAAAATAAATTTTGTGTGAAATTAACAGAAAAAGTTGACTATGTAGCGTATAAATTGTATTATAAATGTATAAAACTCGTAAGGAGTGAGTCTATGGCGATTTGTCCTAAATGTAAGCAGCATTTAAAAATGACAGATTGGAAGCAGCATTGCCCACATTGTAATTGTAACATTGTGCTCTACGATATACAGAAGAGGCTTATGCAAGACGCTGACAAGGCAGAGGTACAGCATTTTTACTTTCAAAAGAAGGTTGACAGAATGAAGGCCTCGTTTGTGGGTTCAAAGCTGGCTGTTGTTCGTATATTTACAAGCCTTATACCCATAGTGGCAATTGTTGTGCCTTGGTTTAAGGGTTGGTTTAAGGCTCCCTTTGTGGAGTTTGAGGGCTTTTTAAGTCTTTTTTCAATAACAGATATGCTTGAAGCAATAAATATAAATGACGTCTTGGGTCTTATGGGTACAGCAGACGGAAAAGGTGCGTTGCTATGTCTGCTTGGTGCAATTGCACTGCTTTTGTTGTCGATAGTTTTATTGCTTGTGCGCTTCGGTTGTCTTACAATGGCGTGTGCAGAGCATGGTAAATTAAGAAACTATATTTTTGACGTATCAATGCTTGTAATGTGTGCTGTAGCAACGGTGCTGCTTATTCTCGCACCTGAAAATCCGTATTTTGGCATAGATATTGTTCTTGCTCCGATTGTATATTTACTCCTTTTAGCTGTGAATTTCGGTGTGGATATTGCAATATTCAAAAAAGGTATACAGGTAAATCACGCCCCTTGCTTTGTGGGTGGTATACCCATTGAGGAATATTTCAAAATGATAGAGGATGGCGTTCCTCAGGAGGAAATCCGTCAGGAAATGTATCGCAGATTGACAGAAATGCAGCTTGAAAAGGAAGCTGAGCTTAACGGGGAGGAGGTAAAGAAATGAGCGAAGAATATAATCAGAACACGGCAGCTCCCACTCGTGAATATGTGCTTGAAACAGATTCACCTGCCTATATGAACAGGCGCTTCTGCTCTACAAAAGAAAGAGTAGTTTACATATTGAAGGTTGCGACTGCAGAGCTTACCTTGGGTAAGTATGACAGTACGTCTGAACTGTTTTTATATAAAATATTGGGCCTTAATGCAGAGGCTCACGGCAATGCTGCAGTAACGCTTGGTATATATGACCTTATTAATGACCCTCTTTCGGCAGTAATTATTGATAAAATGCGTACAAGGTGGGGTAAATTCAAGCCCTTCCAGTACCTTGCGCTTCTTCCCAGCATACTTGTAGGTATAGTTACCTGCCTTATGCCTATTATTGCAGACAGCTACGCTATGGATGCTACCCAGCGTCTTATATTCTATATGATACTTTCATATATCAGCGAGACAATAGGTGCATTTTTCGGTGGTGGTGGATATATAGATAACGTATTCACACCTAACCCAAATGAACGAACAGCATTGCTGGTTTCCTCACGCTTTGCAAGTGATTTGTTCAGGCGTTTTCCCGAACAGGTGGCAGGAGTTCTTTTCGACCTTGTGGCAAACGGAAAAATAAAGCTCAACCTTGGCAGGGTGTTCTCGTCAATGAAGCTGTTTTGGTGGGTGATTGCTACCGTACCTGCAATTATGTGGGTTTTCGTCAGTAAGGAGCGTGTTCCTCAATCTGAAAAGCCACCAAAGGTTATGAAGGGTATGTTCTCCGTATTCAAAAATAAGCCTTTACTTATATATACTTTGTCCGGCTTTGTGGATGGCATAAACGTGGGAACGTCTCAATCTCTTTATTACGATAGTGTGCTTAAGTTCAATATGATGTCTACAATTGCCGGAATACCCGGTATGCCCATATCCTACGCCAGCTACCCCTGGGCAACAA
>JAZSJL010000147.1:0-2607 GCA_045534355.1 Acutalibacteraceae bacterium | reverse complement strand
GCCTTAGCCTCTGCAACCTCTTTTGCAATTTCCTCGGTTTTAACCTCTTCAGCAGGCTTTGGTGCTTCCTCTACAGCAGCTTGCCCCTGTGCAGCCTCTACCTCAGCATCAACGTCACCCTTGGCAATTACCTCGTAGCTTTTAACGCTTAAGGCAGATTCTACTGTTTCAATTGCCTCTTGCAAAGCCTCTGCAGGCTTAATTGTAATAAACAAGCCCCTTTTTTCAATTTCTGCCGCTGTTTCAGGGTCTGTTTCAATATTTGCAGGAACAGTTTTAACTGAATCACAAACCTTTTCAAGTTGAGAAACAATCATAAAACCACGAACGTTTTCCATTTGACAGCCGTCGTCAAAGAAAATATGTATTGTTTCAGAATCCTCATCCGCATCAATTACTGCAGCTTCACCCACGGCAACTTCTTCCGCTGCTGCTTCTGCAGATGCCTCTCCCTTTAATACAGCAACCTGTGCGTGAATTTTATCTATAAGCTCTGTAGGGTCGTTCGGCTCGTAGACGCCGGTACGAATCTGGTTAAGCTCATCCTTAAGAAAATCTGAAGATTGGAAAACTAAATCAAAAATAGTATCGAAAACTATTTTGAGCTTTTCCGGGCTTTCTCTGAGAATATAGAAAACGTCTTCGATTGAATGTGCAAGGTTAGACATTCCCTCAAAGTTCATCATTGCTGCAGAGCCCTTGATTGTATGTGTGATTCTGAAAATAGTATTTATATTATCATCATCAATATTGCGAGCCTTTTCAGACTCTATAAGCACCTCATCCAGTTCCTCTAACATTGTGTCAGTTTCATGGACGAAAACATCCAACATGGCTTCCATTCCGGGTTCAACTATTCCCATATTGTAAGACCTCCCTTAATTTCCGATGTCATTGCATAACATCCCTATAATATATTTATACCATTATTTTGAAAAAAATCAAGAGTTTTTTAGATATTTTGACAAAATATCTTGATTTCGTCGTTTTTTTTGTGATATATTATAATAAATACTATCATAGAGTAGGTATGCTCTTTTGAAACAAAATTTGCAAAGGATGTGGTATAGTTGGCTGACGTATTAAGAATAGTTACACCTTACGTAAATAAGAACCAATCTGCCCAACTGAAGCCACAGGTAGAGCCTACCGTTCCGTTTAACATTCAGGACCCCACAAAGGTTATACAGACTCACAACCAGAGTGAGATTTTAAAGCACAACACAAACTTTCTTGAGGGGCAGGATGCTCCTACCATTTTACTCACACTTTTAAGGGACCCTGCAGTGGCAGCCACCTACTTAAAAAACATATTTTTACTTGAAGAAACCTTCAAGCTGCTCTCTGCAAAAAACACCACTACAACAGAGCAAATTGAGCAGTACGTTAACAAAATGTTTGTACCTACTGAAGATATTGCAAACGAAATGGTGCGTCAGGAAAAGGAGTCCACCGGCTTTAAGGGTGAGTTTTTTGATTTTCTCAGAAGAGTATGCGTTGAAAACCCGGACAACACGCCCCTGCTCAAGGCTGTTGCAAACGAGCTCAAATCCGTAAACAACCTTTTATATAAGGATGACATTTTAGGTGCTGTTATAAACAACCTTAAATTCTTAAAGGAGAGCGTTGCCTCAAGCCCCGATTTAACGCAAAAGCTTACCGACCTTATTATTAAATTTTCTTCAAACGAGGCTTACGAAAACTTTCCTGCCTTAAAGGACAGCACGCTTGCTGTTTTAAAGGAGGTTGAAGAGAGTATACTCTTCACACCTAAGCTTGCAAAAAATATTTCTATTACAACCTATAATCTTTCAAGATTTAACGATAATTTAGATTTTCTTAAGGAAGCTACCTTCAATTTAAAAAGACTTGTCGGTGTTGATGACCGACAAGAGCTTACCCGATTGGTTGATGAATTTGTTGCAAGGTATCAGGCGGGAGCATTGCACCGCATTACACCTGAAAATTCACCTTTCCATTCGAAGGTAATAGATGCCTTGGTTTCGCTGCTTAACCTGCAATCCTCCACAAGCAAGGAAAGCGTTGCAGACGTTGCGAAAACGGAAAAGATTCTTCACAGTCTTCTCTCCTCCCCCTGCAACTTCACCCCCTTATTACATTATATAATACCTTCCCACTTTGGAGATTTACGAGCCTTTGCCGAAATGTGGATTAATCCGCAGAGTGATGAATACGATTATCCGGAGGGCGCACGCAAGGGCAAGGGTATACACTTTTTAATGGTTATGGACATTGACGGTGTAGGACGCTTTGAAGTAGAATTTTTTGCTCATGAGAGCTCAAAATCTATAGATTTGAGTCTGTACTGTCCAAAGGGATTAGAAGCTCAGTTTACGACAATGCTGCGTACGTTGCCACAGCTGCTTCATAATTCCGAATATAGATTAGGCAGAGCAAAGGTTGACACCTTAACAGAGCCACGTTCTCTTATGGACGTTTTCAAATCGCTTCCGTACAGACGTGTCGGTGTTGACGTTACTGTTTAAATTTTAAGGAGGGTTTATTTTGAAAAAGTACATTCGCAGCATGACAATCAGAAAAAAGCTTATGAGTGCATTTACGGGAGTTACTGTTTTAGTGCTCTTT
>JAZSJL010000053.1:0-2620 GCA_045534355.1 Acutalibacteraceae bacterium | reverse complement strand
CTTTGCAACCATCTGAGTACCTAAAAGAATATCGTATTCACCATTTGCAAATGCAGTCAGCTTATCCTGATAAGAATACCTTGCCATTGTAGTATCTGCATCCATTCGCAGAATACGTGCATTAGGGAAAACTGTTTCAAGCTCACCCTCAATACGCTGTGTACCGAAGCCGGCATAGGATACAGCCTTCTCACCACATTGCGGGCAGGTATCCGTATAATTTTCCGAATGACCACAGCAATGGCACATTAATCTGTTGTTGGCATTGTGGTATGTAAGTGAAATACTGCAATTAGGACAGGTTATAACGTTTTTGCAGTTTTTACACACAGCAAAGGTGTTAAAGCCTCGCCTGTTCATTAAAAGGATTGCCTGATGCTTATTGGCAAGACACTCCTCAATAGCAGAGTAAAGCTCGTTGCTTATTGGTCCACTTGAATTGGAAATATCTATTGTTTTTACGTTTGGCAAATCGGCTTCTCCGTACCTTGCAGTAAGCTTAACAAGACCATATTTGCCGTTGAGAGCATTGGTGTAGCTCTCAATTGATGGTGTGGCAGAAGCTAGAACAAGCAACGCATTGTTATGCACACACCTGAATTTTGCTACGTCACGAGCGTGGTAGCGTGGAGACATCTCTGATTTATAGGTATGCTCCTGCTCCTCGTCCATAACGATAAGACCTAAATCCTCAAAGGGAGCAAAAACAGCAGAGCGTGTACCGATTGCAATTTTTGCGTCACCATTTTTAACTCTTTTCCACTCATCTATTCGTTCACCTGCAGAAAGTGCGCTGTGAAAAACAGCAACGCTGTCTCCAAAATGAGAATAGAAAATATTGAGTGTCTGTGGTGTAAGTGCAATTTCAGGCACCATAACAATAACGCCTCTGCCATCTCGCACTACATCCTCAATAAGCTTAAGAAAAACCTGTGTTTTACCACTACCTGTTACACCATAGAGAAGGTATGCGGCAGGCTGTTTTTCTTTATACTTTGTTAACAGCTCGGTATAGGCTTTATTTTGGTCCGGAGTAAGCTGTGGTGATTGTGCTCTTACCTTACTCATCTCATAGCGTGGCTTTCTGTAAATTTCGCTATCAAAAAGCTCCACTATGCCCTTTTTTTCAAGTGCGCTGACAACAGCAGGTGTTACTCCGCAGAAATAGCAAACCTCTTTAACGGAGGCGCCACCAATATCCACAAGAAGATTGGTTACACTTTTCTGCTTTGCAGTAAGGCTCTTGGCAATAGCCAAGGCTTCCTCCTCAGGTATTGCAAGACGTACGTTTTTAACAGTAAAATCACCTGTTTTTCGCTTTGCATCGGTATTAGCAAGCACAACACCCTTCTTCTCCATTTTAGAGAGAATATCGGAGTCACTGTCAAGACCTAAATCAGAAAGAATTTTTTCCTTCTTTATATACTTACCCTTTTCCAGCAGGTATTCGTATACTCTTTTTTCATCGAAGGAAAGCTTGTCTGATACCACAGAATCTACTTTTTGTGCAGCATAAGAAATAATGTAGTTCAGACCTATACCGGCAGGAAGCATTGCCCTTGCTGCTTCAAAAAGAGTACAGAAGGTGTTTTCCTTAAGCCACGTAACAAGTGCAAGTCTTTCGTCATCAAAAAGAGGTTTTTCATCTAAAACAGAAGAAATTGATTTAAGCTTTACACCATTGTCGGCTTCAAGAATAGGCTTCACAGACAGTATAAGTCCCTGTTTTTTCTTATTGGCATTGCCGAAAGGCACCATTACCCTGCACCCCGGTTGAGCCTTATTTTCAAGCTCAACGGGAATTTTGTAGGAGTATGGTGCATCAAAGTGGTACACTAACCCTTCAACGGCAACAAGTGCAAAAAAAGCAGCGCTGTCCATCATCAGATATTTGCAATTTCATCCGGCTCAACTATTGTGTAGTCGCCATTGATAAACTCATTGAGAGCAACACTAACAGCCTTATCTGTTGTGATAACCTTATCCTCAAGATTCTTGTCTGAAATTTCTCTTGCTCTTTTTGCTGTTGCAGTTACAAGAGAGTAACGGCTGATGTGTCCTTTAAGTACCTTTGATAAATCCTGATTAAGCATAGTTTTTATTCCTTTCTTTGTAGAAAAAATTTGTTTAAGATTGTGTTTTCATATCGTCGATGAAGGCTTCCATTTTCTCGTAGCGTGAACGCTCTGCGCTGATGACAGCACATACGTCATCTGCACAAAGTGAAAGCTCATCGTTAATGACTACATAATTATATTCCTTTGCCCTTAAAAGCTCCTCTTTAGCAATATTTATACGATTGTTGAAGCTTTCTTCCGTCTCGGTGCCTCTGCCCTTCAAACGGCTTTTGAGCACCTCTATTGATGGTGGAATAATGAAAATTGAAATTGCTTCGGGGAAGGCTTTTCTTATATTACCTGCACCCTCAACCTCAATTTTGAAAAGCACATCGAAGCCCTCGTTAAGAATTCCCTGTACTTTATTTTTAGGTGTACCGTAGTAATTACCATTATATTGAACGTATTCGAGGAAGTAGTCCTCCTGAATATATTTTTCAAAGGTTTCCTTATCGGTAAAGTAGTCCTCAACTCCATCTACCTCACCCGGTCGCATTGCACGG
>JAZSJL010000189.1:0-1625 GCA_045534355.1 Acutalibacteraceae bacterium | reverse complement strand
GGTCTTTCAGGTGCATTTATTCCTGTTTCAGAGGATGAGGGTATGATAGCTGCTGCAGAAAAGGGTGTGCTCACTCTCGACAAGCTTGAGGCTATGACCTGTGTTTGCTCCGTTGGTCTTGATATGATTGCCGTGCCGGGTGACACCTCTGCAGAAACAATTTCTGCAATTATTGCAGACGAGGCAGCAATCGGTATGATAAACAACAAAACAACTGCAGTAAGAATTATTCCGGCACCGGGCAAAACAGTAGGCGATTCAATCGAAATGGGTGGTCTTTTAGGCACGGCTCCGGTTATGCCTGTGCACAACGAAAGCAGTGTTGATTTCATAAATCGTGGAGGCAGAATTCCTGCTCCTCTTAACAGTCTTAAAAACTAATTGAAGTAAAATTTTTTATATGCAAAGGGGTATGAAAAAATGGTTTTAACAGAGCATTTTAAGGAAGCTGAAAAAAGATTAGGTTTCCCGGCTGAAGCAGTAAAGCTTTTTGAAAAAATTGCGACAAGAATTGATAACAGTCAGTTTTTTACTGCGAAATTTGAGGCAGCAAAGAAACAAGTTCTTGCTCACGAACACGGCAGACTTGATGAAGCCTTAGATAAATTAGATAAGCTTGCAATTCTTTACGGCATAAAAAACTACTCTCTCCATATGGTGTTTCTTTTAAGCCTTACAGAGGATGTACTTGCTCGCTACAGAGAAAAGGGCATTTCTGAGGATATTTATTGGGACAGCGTTATGGACCTTAAGTACAAATTCAAGGAGTGCGTTGAGTGTAAGGAGTGCTTCGGTACCTTCGTTGCAGGCTGGAACTCAGGCTTTATCTGTCTTAACAGATTCGCTCTCGGCAGATTCCAGTTTGAGTATACAACCTGGGGTGGAGAGGATTACACATCATCTGCAGGTATCACAGTTAAAAAGGGCGATAAGACGGTTGGTTTCCACATTCCTTCATCAGGTGTTCCACTTACAGATGAGGTTCGTCTTGATGCCTACAAGAGGGCTTACGAATTCTTTAAGGACCAGAGAAGAGAAGACGGATTAATGATTTTCGAGTGTGGCTCCTGGCTTATATACGAGGATTACAAAACCTTCCTTCCTGAAACCTCAAACACAGTTAAGTTTATAAACGACTTTGAAATTGTTAGCAGCGAAGCAAAAAACAAGTTTAACGATGCTTGGCGTATTTTTGCTAAATGGGGCTACAGAAACCCAAAGAAGTGGCCTGAGGATACCTCTATGCGCCGTGCCTTCAAGAAATTTGTTCTCGACGGCAATAAAACAGGTCACGGACACGGTATTATAGTGTTTGACGGCGAAAAGATCATTAAATAATTCCCAAGCTTTGGTAAATAACAGAAAGTACCTTTTCAAGATTGATGAGAAGGTACTTTTTTAAATTAGGAATTAGGAGTGAGGAGTGAGGAGTTAAGGGGAAGCTTCGCTTAAGTCGGAGGCCAAGCGGTCTTAGGAAGACAATACTAATGGCCAACTCCTTGGCTCACAGAACGACATGGCTACGATCCGACTTCAGAAAGTACCTTTTCAAGATTGATGAGAAGGTACTTTTTTAAATTAGGAATTAGGAGTGAGGAGTGAGGAGTTAAGGGGAAGCTTCGCTT
>JAZSJL010000328.1:0-5932 GCA_045534355.1 Acutalibacteraceae bacterium | reverse complement strand
CTTCATTACTATATTATCACTTGAGATACCGCCAAGGCTGAGAAGCCAAGCGGTCACGGTCGTACCGATATTCGCACCCATAATAACGCCGATGGACTGCTTCAAGGTCATTACCTTGGAGTTAACGAAGCCAATGACCATAACGGTTGTAGCAGACGAGCTTTGAATTGCTGCCGTAACACCCATACCTGTCAAAAAGCCTTTGGCTTTGCTTTGGGTAAGCTTGCCAAGAACGTTTTTAAGGCTTCCACCGGCACGTCTTTCCAGAGATTCTCCCATAAAGCTCATACCGAATAAGAAAAGACACAAGCCGCCAATCATCTCTAAAACATCAAAAATATCCATATTCCACCTCTTTGTGTAACGTATACAAATTTAGTATATTAATTAAAAGTATTTATTTCAACACTTTTCTCGAATTTCCAAAAACAAAATTTTTAGTGAAATTTATGCAAATTCAATAACGAACAAATGTTCTGTTTGGTATATTGTTACATTGTTTTTAGTGGTTGCTTTTGGTATAATAACAAAGGTTGATAAAAATAATGGTAAAGGGGCGCCGAGCGTGGAAAAGGTTTATATTGCAATAGATTTAAAGAGCTTCTACGCATCGGTGGAGTGTGTTGAAAGAGGTTTAGACCCGTTGAAAACAAACCTTGTTGTGGCAGACCCCTCAAGAACGGAAAAGACTATCTGTCTTGCTGTTTCGCCATCCTTGAAAAGCTATGGTATTCCCGGCAGAGCAAGGCTGTTTGAAGCACTTGCAAGGCTGAAGGAGGTTAATACTCAAAGACGTCTGAAGCTACCCTCAAGGAAGTTTGCAGGTAAATCATACCTTGCAGAGGAATTGAATAGCAACCCAAAGCTTGAAATAGATTTTATTCAGGCGCCACCGAGAATGGCGTTGTATATGGAGTACAGCACAAATATCTATGGTATATATCTGAAGTATATTGCGCCGGAGGATATTCACGTTTATTCTGTGGACGAGGTGTTTATAGACGCAACCCATTATCTTAAAAAGTATAAAACCTCACCACAGGGCCTTGCCAAAATGATTATAAACGACGTTTTAAAAACAACGGGAATTACTGCAACGGCAGGTATAGGACCCAATCTTTTTCTGTGCAAGGTGGCTTTGGATATAAGGGCAAAGCATATTCCTGCCGATGAAAACGGAGTGCGAATAGCAACCCTTGATGAAAAAAGCTATCGTGAGCTTATGTGGGAGCATACTCCCATTACAGATTTCTGGCGTGTGGGAAAGGGAATAGCAAAAAGGCTTGAGGCTCACGGAATGTATACTATGGGTGACGTTGCTCTTTGTTCTGTTGGTAAAAGTAATTCGTATTACAACGAGGAGCTGTTGTATAAGCTTTTGGGTGTGAATGCAGAGCTTCTTATAGACCACGCCTGGGGGTGGGAGCCCTGCACCATAGCAGATATAAAAGCCTATAAGCCAACAACAAACAGCCTTACCACAGGTCAGGTGCTTTCGGAGCCGTATACCTGCGAAAAGGCAAGGGTTATTGTGCAGGAGATGACGGAGCTTCTCGTTCTTGATATTGTGGAAAAGGGTCTTGCTACTAATCAGATAGTAATTACTGTCGGATATGATATTGAAAATCTTACAAATCCTGAAATAAGCCGTAGTTATCGTGTAGAAGTCACTACCGACCACTACGGCAGAAAGGTACCCAAGCACGCACACGGTACAGAAAATTTAGAATACACGTCATCTACTAAAGAGATAATGGATGCAGTCACAAGGCTCTATGACAGAATAATAAACGAAAAGCTTTTGGTGCGTAGAATAACTATTGTAGCAAATAGGGTTATACCCGAGCAGGATATTCCCGAGCCTGAGGCAGAGCAGTTAAGTCTTTTTGAGGATTTTAGCGAAACGGAAAAAAGACGAAAAAAGCGCAAGGCTGATTTGAAAAGGGAAAAGGATATGCAGCACGCTGTTATAAGCATTCGCAATAAGTTTGGTAAAAATGCAATTTTAAAGGGAATGAATCTAAAAGAAGGAGCAACAACTATAGAAAGAAATGCTCAAATCGGAGGTCATAAGGCTTGAATGAAAAATATAAAGATATTTTAAATGCAGAGCACCACAGGTCAGTTGTTCATCCTCATATGTCGAACCTTGACAGAGCTTCGCAATTTGCGTCCTTTGCTGCTCTCACAGGGCACAGCGATGCTATAGATGAGAGAGCTCGTATTGTGTCAGAAAAGCTTACTCTTACCCAGGAGGAAATGAATGAGCTGAATTCTATGCTTGCCTTTATTTGTGATAATATAGACACAATGCCGTCTGTGAAAATAACGTATTTTATTCCCGATGAGAAAAAAGCGGGTGGTGCATACGTGGACCTGCTGTGTTGTGTAAAAAGGGTTGATTTGATAAACAGAACAATCACAACCCTTGAGGATAAAAGGGTGATAAATCTTGATGATGTTTATAAAATGACGAGTGCGTAACAGCATTCGTTATTTTTGTTTTAAAAGTTGCTAAAATATGTGCGATAAAAGCATTGCATTTTGTATGATTTATCATTGATAATTGTAGATAAAAGGAGTAAAATCAAGTCGGAAATATAAAGGGGGAGTGATAGCGTGCTTGCTTTTCTGGTATGTGCAATTACAGGTGTATTGCAGACGTATCTTTTGAGCGTTGTCCTTAAGGGTGCTTTAAATGGTAGTATGAAACAAGCAGGATTAGCCCTTTTAGGCAAATTCCTTTGCTATGGTATCACCTTTGTGCTTTTGTGGTTTTTGTTTATGGATAAAATTTTATATTGTGCAGCAGGTTTTATTGTGGGCGTTATTATTTCCGTGATTATCATAGCCTTCAATAACTTAAAAAATAAATCTGCTGAAAAATCTTCAGAGGGAGATGGTGTGAATGAGTGTAGCAGAGCTGATTAAAATCGGAATCGGCGTAATAGTTTTTGTGCTTGGCCTTGTGGGTAACGTGCATTTTAAGGGTCTGCTAAAAAATTCAGATTGCAACGAGGCTAAAAAGCTGAAAAAATTAAAACTGAAGAAAAGGTTATGCTTCTCCGGTGCTATTATAGGCTTGTGGTTTGTAATCGGTGTGTTTGTTACCTGGTTTTCCGGTAAAAAGGGTGGATTACATATTGAATTCTCAATGTTTGGTGAAAGGTCAGGGGTTGAGATTCTCGGCTTTAATCTTTCGGAAACTACGATTATTACAGTTGCAATTGTGGTAATTGTTGCAATTCTTTGTGTGTTGTTCAGGTATCTTGTTTTCCCAAAATTCAAAGAGGAACCAAAGGGTATTCAGAATGCACTTGAGATTTGTGTAGAAACAGTAGAAAGCTTCTGTATTACTGCAACGGATAAAAAGGTAGGTACAAGCGTTGCACCGTATATGTTTACGGTTGCAATATATCTGATTATGAGTGCTGCAACAGAGCTTTTCGGCTTAAGGGCACCTACATCGGACCTTGCAGTTACGCTTTCCCTTGGTCTTATAACCTTCTTCCTTCTTAATTACTATGGGTTCAGGAAGCTTGGTTTTGCAGGAAGGCTTAAGTCGATGGGTGGCGCAATGCCTGCAATGAGACCTGTTATGATTCCATTGAAAATCGTAAGCGATATAGCTGTTCCTGTGTCTCTTGCATGCCGTCTTTTCGGTAATATGCTTGGTGGTATGATAGTTATGGAGCTTCTTAAGGGAGCATTAGGTGGTTATGCAGCAGGTATTCCGGGTGTTGCAGGGCTTTACTTCAATCTCTTTCACCCGCTTATTCAGGCGTACATATTTATAACACTTTCTTTGACCTTCATTGATGAAGCATTAGAAAGTCCCGAAGAACATAAAAAAGCAAAATAATAAAAATTATTTATAAATCTTGGAGGTAATTCATTATGGCAGCAGCAGTAACAATGCTTGTGGCACTCGGCGCAGGCTTCGGTATGTGTTTTGCAACATCAAAGGCAGTAGAGGCAGTAGCACGTCAGCCTGAGGCAGCAAGTAAAATTCAGACAATTCTTCTTTTGGGTTGTGCACTTGCAGAATCTACAGCGATTTATGCTTTCGTTGTAGCACTTATTCTTACTTCAAAATAAGGTGGATTAAAAAATGGATATGCTTACATCTTTAGGTATCACCAAGGATTTGATTGCTGACCTTATTATCAATATCGGAAGTATTATTGTTCTTTTTGTTATCGTAAAGAAATTGGCTTACAAGCCAATCAAGAAATTTATGGATGAAAGAACAGAGCGTCTTTCTGCGAAAAAAGCAGAAGCAGAGGCTTTGAGTGAGGATGCAGACAAACGCTTGGCAGAATACACAGCTCTTCTTGCAGAGTGCGATAGCGCAAAAGAGAAGGCTATTGCCGAAGGCGAAGCAATTGCACACAAAAAAGCCGAAGAAATAATCACCGATGCACAGAAAACTGCAGAGGAAATTATTCGCAAGGCTAAGCTTAAAGCAGAAGAGGATTATCAGAAGATGATGGAGGATGCAACTGACTACATCGTTGGTCTTGCAATGGATGCTTCCTCTGTGCTTCTCAAAAGAACGGTAAATGACGATGATAACAGAAAAATAGTTGAGGAATTCCTCAGCACAATTGATGGTGATAAAAATGCGTAAAGCGATAATTAAAATCACCCATACCATGAGCGACGATACATATCAGATGCTGTGTAAGGGCATATCTGAACGAATGGGCTCAGATATTGAATTTCAGCAGGTAATAGATGAAACACTTATCGGTGGATTCGTTTTGAAGCTGGATGGTGTTGTGTATGATTATTCTGTAAGAACACAGCTTAAAAATATAAAGAAACGTATTTCGGATTGAAAGGAAGGCTTTTAATGTCTAACGATATTTATAGCAGTAAAAGTGAATATCTGAAGAGTAAGCTTGGCAGCTATACATTTGAGCCTCTTGTGTATGATTACGGTACAGTTAAATCCGTTGGTGATGGCGTTGCTCGTGTAGAGGGTCTGCAAAACAGACTGTATGGTGAGCTGTTAGAATTCAAAAACGGCGTTTTCGGTATGGCGCTGGATTTAGAAGAAAATGGTGTAGGTGCCGTGCTTTTTGACAGCGCAGATAGCGTTATTGTCGGAGATAGCGTAAGAGGCACAGGCAGAGTAGCCGAAATACCTGTAGGTAAAGCTCTTCTCGGTAGGGTGATTGACCCTATAGGCAGGGCGCTGGACGGTAAGCCTCTTGAGGTTAAAGAGTATCTTCCTGCAGAAAGACCTGCACCCACAATTATTGACAGGCGTCCTGTTAAAACACCTCTCGAAACAGGCATTCTTGCTATTGACAGTATGGTACCAATCGGCAGAGGTCAGCGTGAGCTTATAATAGGTGACAGGCAAACAGGTAAAACCTCCATAGCTCTTGATGCAATCATCAATCAGAAGGATAAGGATGTTATTTGTGTTTACTGTGCTATAGGTCAAAAGGCTTCTAATATTGCTCACGTTATTGAGCAGTTAAATAAAAATGGTGCAATGCCTTATACGGTTGTTGTGGCATCTACTGCATCTGATAGCCCTGCAACGCAGTACCTGGCACCCTATTGTGCCTGCTCTGTGGCAGAGGGCTTTATGAATAAGGGTAAGGATGTGCTTGTGGTTTACGATGACCTTTCAAAGCATGCTGTTGCATACAGAGCAATGTCCCTTCTTCTTCACAGACCACCGGGAAGAGAAGCGTATCCCGGTGACGTTTTCTATCTCCATTCAAGGCTTCTTGAAAGAAGCGCCTGTCTTAAGGCAGAGCTGGGAGGAGGCAGTATTACAGCCCTCCCTATTATTGAAACAATGGGTGGTAATATATCTGCATATATCCCGACTAACGTTATTTCTATAACAGACGGTCAGATATATCTTGAAACAGAGCTTTTTCACAGTGGTATAAGACCTGCTGTAAATACC
>JAZSJL010000031.1:0-7880 GCA_045534355.1 Acutalibacteraceae bacterium | reverse complement strand
AAAGTGATGCGACAGCTCTGACCCTCTTGCGAGCGAAAGCTCGGAGGAGGGGGGACCACCGTAGGTGGTGGGTGGTACCACACGCCGTTTTTTATGAAAGAATAAATAATAAAGAAAAAAGAAAAAAGAAAAAATAGGTTTGGGATGAACTTTATTATTTATTATTTCTTATTTGTTCTTTATTCTTTAAAGGATATGCCGTAGGTGGTGGGTAGTTCTCTTGCCTGCAGCGAACAGTTAGATAGAACAATTGTAATTGTAAGGGCGAGATTGTAGCCTACCCGAAAGCAAAGAAAACAACGGGACGGCTGAAATCTGTCTCTTACAGCGCTGTTGCTATCGGCTAATAGCTGTTAGCTGATTCATATGCTTGACAAATATTTACAAATGTGCTAAATTACAAGAGTATTCCGTGTAAATACAAATAAATTTTAGAAAGGAGCTGGACATAATGATGAACTATATGATGGTAAGAAATAAGCTTTATCCGGTAATTGTGTCCGCTTCCTGCTGACATATTGCAATAAATTTGCCTTTTCTCCGGAAAGCATATGCTTTTCGGAGATTTTTTGTTTTTTGCAAAGAGATAAGCAGGAAACCATAGGTTTTTGAGTTCCTCTCACCTCAAAAACAGGTACACAAACTCCGGCAATAGCTTCATAGGAAGCTACAAGACGGCAAGGTGCGTCGTTAACATTTTGCCGAGAATTCAAACGGAGGAAATATGAAAAAAGAAAAAACGAAAAAAGAAAAATTCGAAACACTAAAGAATGTGTTTTATGCAGTAAAAATCATCAAGGAATGCTGTCCCTGGTATTTTACTGTACAGATTCTTGCAACAGGTGGCTTCTGGTTTTTTACAGCATTTGTTCAAGAAATATTGTTTTTACGAGTAATTCTGCAGGTGCTTGAAAGGGATTTACCTTTTAAGGCTTTTATAATTGCCGTATTGATATTTGTTGCATCGGGAATTATTGCAAGAATTATTCAAAGCTATTCTAACTACGTGTTAAGCGTAAAATTCAAGCAATTTTACAAAACGCTTAACGAAAAAATCTTTGAAAAAGCAGTCAGCGTAGATATGGCTTGCTTTGAGGACCCCGACTTTTTTGATAAGTATAAAAGAGCAACCGAGATTATTTCTGAATCTCACTACGATATGTTCATTTATTACTTTTCCAGCATTTTTGTAGCAGCCTTTACGGGAATATTCATAGTAGCATACGTTGTTTCTATTGACCCTAAAATATTACTGATTCTTTTGTTTATGCTTCCTGTAGTTGCAGCACAGGCGCTTAAAGGGAAGCTTTCGGTAAAAAAGGATAAAGAAATGACAGTACATAAACGCTCAAAGGCTTACGTGAAAAGAGTAATTTATCTGAAAGAATATTCAAAGGATATCAGGACCTCCGGAGTATTTAATATCCTTCACAAGCGCTTTTCCGATGCTGTAGAGAAAAACCGTGAAATAATCAAAAAGTATGGCTGGAAAATTGCTTTTTATGAGGTTATTAGTGGTTTCTTTGGTCAGGCGTTGCCTGTTGCCGTTACGTATGCCTATGCAACATATCGCTATGCGTTTAAGAGAAACCTTGCACTTGCCGATTTCTCTGTTATTATGACAGCTATGACCAATATCCGTGATATTATTAACGATATGGGTGAAGCCGTTTCTGTTGTAAAAAACGAATCTTTGTATTTTGGCAACCTAAAGGAGTTTTTTGAATATGAGTCAAAGATTGTAGGTGGCACAGTTGAGCCCGAGGAGCTTGCATCTTTGGAATTCAGAAACGTTACCTTTACCTATCCTCACTCAAAGGAGCCAACGTTAAAAAATCTTAACCTTGTATTCAGAAAAGGTGAAACAACAGCCGTTGTTGGTGAAAACGGTGCAGGAAAAACAACCTTTGTAAAGTTACTCTTAAGATTTTATGACCCTGATGAGGGCGTAATTCTTTATAATGGTAGAGATTTGCGAGATTATGATCTTGAAGCACTTCGAAGAAGATTCGGTACGGTTTTTCAGGATTATAAGATATTTGCAGTTTCCGTTGCTGAAAACGTTATTTGCAAAGAGGTTGAGTGTGAGGCAGAACAACAAAGAATATCTGTTTCTTTAAAAAACAGTGGGGCAGCTTCATTTGTGGAGCATTTGCCACAAAAGGAAAAAACTGTGCTCACAAGAGAGTTTGACGAAAAGGGTACAGGTCTTTCCGGAGGCGAGCAACAAAAAATTGCAGCAGCAAGAATGTTTTGCAAGGATTTTGATTTGGCTATACTTGACGAGCCTTCGTCGGCGCTTGACCCGATTGCAGAATATAATATGTACGAAAATCTTATTTCCGCAACAAAGGGGAAAACAGTTATTTACATATCTCATAGGCTTTCAAGTGCCGTGCTTTCTGATAAAATTTATGTTTTTGGTGACGGATGCGTAAAAGAAAGCGGTACACATAGTGAGCTTATGGAATTGAACGGCAAATATGCCCAAATGTTTACACTCCAGGCTTCAAGCTACAAGGGAAACGAAGGGAGTGTGACTACTGAATGAAAAAAACAAAGTCAGAAAAAGGTGTATTTTCAAACCTCTTTTATATGACGGGGGTAATGTTTAAGCTTTGCCCCGGACTCGTTATGGGAGAAATATTTTTCCATATACTTTGTACCTTGCCGGGCAGACTTGTTTCTGTAATTGGTCTCAAGTTTGTTATTGATGAGGTAAGCACAGGGGGAAACCCACAAAGGATTTTACTTGGTATCGGTCTTATAATCGGTTTACTTGTAGGTGGAGATATTCTCAATGCTCTCTTTTTTGAGCTTTTTGCTCACAGAGAAAGAGAAAAGCTTGATATAGGCTTACAGTCTATGCTGTACAAGAAGGCTGCTTCCTTAGACCTGGCAAAATATGATAACCCTGAATATTATTCGGATTTTATACTTGCTGTAGAAAACTCCTCGGATAGCATCAGATACCTTATTCCAATGCTTAAGGGTGTTATTGAAGAGGTTATATCATTTATTCTTATTGGTACGCTGGTATTTACAATAGACCCTATTGCACTTCTCATTGTTGTAGTTTCTACAGTTATATTTATACCAGTAGGTAAATATACAGGAGACCTGATGATAGAGCGCAGGGAGAAGATAACGGAGGCTCACAGAGTAGGCGATTACTTTGCACGTATTTTCTATTTGCAGGATTATGCAGGTGAGCTTCGCACAAGTGGAATATACAGACTTCTGAAAAAGAGATTTGCCACGGCATCAGACGAGGTTGTTGATATTCAGAAGAAATATGCAAAGAAAACTAACATTCTTTTCTTTTTACAGGGTACTTCTATAAACGTTATAGGCTTTATGCTTGTATTAACTCTTTATATCGGTTACAGAACTATAGTAACAAAGGAAATGTCAGCAGGTGATTTTGTTGCAACCTTTAACGGTGCAGTACAAATCGGCTCCGGAATTCTTTACCTTACAGTGGGTTGTGTAAGAAACTTTACTGAGCGCTCGAAAATCATAGATAAATATCGTAAGTTTTTGAGTGTTAAAAACGAAATTACCGACGGCTCGCACGTTGCAGAGTGTGGGGAGCCGGAGGAAATCTCCGTTGAAAACATAACCTTCTCATACGAGGGGAATGAAAACGATTCCCTGCAGGGTATATCACTCAACATAAAGCCTTATGAGAAGATTGCCCTTGTTGGCTACAATGGTGCCGGCAAAACTACTCTTACAAACCTTCTGCTTCGTCTTTACGACGTGAAATCGGGCAGTATTAAAATAGGTGGGGTAGATATTCGTGAGGAAACAGTTGATTCCCACAGAAATCGTTTCGCTGCTGTTTTTCAGGATTTTCAGATTTTCTCTGCATCTGTAGGCGAAAACGTTGCCTTGTCTACAAGCTATGATTCCGAAAGAGTATGGTCAGCACTCCGTAAGGCAGGCTTTCAGAAGGAGCTGCCCGATGGTCTTGAAACTATTCTTTTAAGGGAATTTGATGAAAACGGACTTATGCTTTCAGGTGGCGAACAGCAAAAAATTGCAATTGCAAGGGCGTTTTACAAGGAGTGCCCGTATATTATTCTTGATGAGCCTTCTGCGAATTTAGACCCTGTTTCCGAATACGAGCTGAACCACGCTATGATGACGGGAGCAGAGGATAAAACAGTTATTTTCATTTCTCACCGTCTTTCCACTACACGTAACGCTGACAGAATATTTATGATGGAAAACGGAAGGGTTATTGAAAGTGGCACTCACGAGGAGCTTATGGCTCTTGGTGGGAAATATGCACAGATGTTTACACTCCAGGCAGAAAAATATACACAATAAGAAAAAAGCTTGTGTCGAAAGGCACAAGCTTTTGTTAGTGTAAAATAAATTTGAAGATTAGTGAAGTTTTTGCTAAAGCAAAAGTGAAGTTGTGATAAATCACAGTGAAGTTTTACACCTTTGGCGTAAAGTGAAGTTAAGTTTGCCAATATCACTTGCGAAGCAAACTTCACTACGAAGTAACTTCACTCACTTTAGTGAACTTCACTTGCCGAAAGGCAAACTTAGTTGTGCAAAACTCTGTTTTGCACTCAATAAATCATATCAGCAGTTGTCCAGTTCTTGAGCACCTCAAGCTGGTCGGCAGCTTCTTTTTTTGCGCCCTCTAAATCGTGGTCACGGTAGTTTCCACATTCAACAGCGCTTACACCGGGCACATCACCCTCAAAGGCTTTTGTAAATGCAAGAGCCTCCTGTGTGAGTGCAAGAGCCTCTGCGTGTGTCATACCTGTTGTAAGGAAATAGAAGCCTGTTCTACAGCCCATTGGACCGAAGTAGATAATATTATCCTTGAACTTGCTGTTTCTTACAAATGTTGCAAAAAGGTGCTCAAGGGTATGGATTGCACCATTCTCCATAACGTCTTCAACATTAGGGCGTCTTGTTCTTATATCGTAGGTAACAACATCCCCGTCTATACGGGAAATGTACATACCCCTCATAAGCTTGGTGTGGTCTACTGTAAAGCTTGCAATTTTTTCCATATTTCCGTTCTCCTTGGGTAAAGTTTTCCTTTGTCTTTCCTGTCGCAGATTATCAAAAAAGTCTGTGAGCACCTGCGCACAAGCAGTTTCCATAATTCCACCCTCGTAGCTTGGGGTGTAGCTGAAATTACTTTCAAACAGATTTGTAACGGAGCCACAGGCTCCGTTTTTCTTATCGTATGCACCGAAGTAAACATTTTTAAATCGTGCATTGATTATTGCACCTGCACACATAGGGCAGGGCTCCAGGGTAACGTATATGTCGCACTCCCACAGTCGCCAGCCACCAAGACGTCGGCACGCCTGGTCTATTGCCTGTATTTCGGCGTGGTGCAGAGCATTTTTACCCTTTTCACGACCGTTTACCCCTCTGCCTATAATTTTATTTCCAATTGTAACTACTGCACCTACGGGAACTTCACCGTTTTGTGCTGCCTCCCGTGAGAGTCGCAAAGCTTCAAGCATGAAATCCTTGTTCATATGCTGTTATTTTTGAGTAGTTAATGTCAGAAGTGACTGTAAAAGATAGAGCGCTATTGCAACTATCATAAGTGGGCTTAAAAGGAATTTTCCTACCTTCTGACCTGTTGTGAGCTCAATTGCATCACCCTTGAATTTAAGCACACCGTCATCCTTGAACAGGTTGCGATAAATAAGGAAGCAGAGTCCACCGATAACAATACCTGCAATTGAAACAACGTAGAAGAACATATTTGCAGTTTCCTCGTCTGCCACCCTCATAAGCACAGAGGATATGCAGGAGAGAGAGTTGTTCATTGCGTGTATGATAATACCGGGCCATATGCTGTCTGTTGCAATTACTGTGTAGGCAAAGAAAAGTCCACACATAAAGGCAAATGGTATTTGTGCTGCATCGCCGTGGAAAACACCAAAGAATATGGAGGATGCAATAATTGCAAATCCGTTTCCGTAGCGACGAAGGTGGGACATAAGGATACCACGCACAGCAAATTCTTCAATGAGTGCAGGCATAACTGCAATAGATACGAAAAGAACGATTATATCTGATATGGTTTTCGGGTCCTGTATAGAGCTGTAGGTAGAGTAAAGACCGAAGGTTTCAAGAATGGTAAGCAGAATGGAGGAAACGTAGTTTGCCAGCATACAGCCACCAAAGCTTATGAAAACAAGAAGTACAGCCTGCAGCTTATTTTTCGGCGCTGTGAATTTAGTTGTGAACTCATAAACATTTATTCCACCATTTTCCTTCGCCTGTTGCTCTGCGTGGCGCTTGAAGAATATGCCGAAAAGAGCCATTGTTCCACCAACAACAAGGAGGGTGTAGAACATATTTATAAGAGAGTTTGCACCGAAATTATTGTTGTACAGGTCCATTATTGGTGGAATAACAAGAAAGAAGGAGAACATAAAGGCTACTATCATACAGCCAATCATTGCAGCACCTGAAAGGTTGCCTATGCCCCTGATTTTTCTTTCTGCATTCTTTTTCTTATTAAATTTTTCTCGTTGCTCGTTGTAATAATCGTTATTAAAGCCTACACCGGGCATAGATGCACCATAGTGGTACTGTGGTGCACCACCTGTTTGCTGTGAGTAATATATTTCTGCCGGTGAAGGACCACCCTGATTTACGCAGCCACTATTATATGGCTGTGCAGGTGGTGTGTAATATGGTGCAGACGGTGCGTTTGGCACACCCTGACTATAAGGCACACCTTGTCCGTTGTAGGGTGGATTAGTGTATGTAGGTGTGTAGCCCGTATTTTCACCTGCAGGAGGTGTGCCTGTGCTTGTGGCATCGACCTGTGGTGGAGTGGGTATATTGCTGTTAGGTATATTATCCATAGATTTTCCTTTCGGATTATAATAATAAATTTACAATTGAATTATATCAACTCTTGCAACAAATAGCAACAGATAAATTGTGTATTATCTGTGAATTTTCACAATATGTAGTAGTTGTAAAATTACGTAAAATATTATATAATTTCATTATATTATACTGAATTAAAGGATGGTCCGTATGGATAAACAGGTACATAAGCTTATAATCGCAGGAGAGGAATACAGAATTGTATCCGAAGAAGCTCCCGACTATATGCAAGCACTTGCAAAAGAGGTAGACAGTAAAATTTCAGCCATAGTAAAAGGCTCCCGTGTTTCCGTAACACAGGCAGCCGTGCTTGTTGCATTGCAGTTCGCAGATATTGCCGAAAAAAACAGTGGCAATGCAGATTCCTTAAGAGCACAAATGAAGGAATACCTTGAGGATGCTGCTCAGGCAAAGAGTGAGCGTGATTTCTACAAGCGTGAGGTTGAAAGATTGAAGGCTGCTAACCCACAGGGAAGCACAGATACAGGTAGGCTTTGGTAATTATGGAAGTTTTGCAGATTAAAAAATTAAAAGAAAATGCAAAGGTGCCCACAAGGGGTACACAGGGTAGCGCAGGTCTTGACCTTTGCGCTTGTATAGATGAGCCAATTACCCTTAATTGTGGTGATACGGCAGTTATACCAACAGGTATTGCAATCGCTTTGCCAAGTGCAGACTACGGTGCTTTTGTTTTTCCACGTAGTGGTATAGCAGTTAAGCACGGAATAGGGCTTCTTAATTCCGTAGGCGTTGTAGACAGCGACTACAGGGGCGAGGTTATGGTAGGTGTTATCAATCAGAAAAGAGAAGCCTACACTATTGAGCCGGGTGAAAGAATTGCACAGATGGTTATTATGCCTGTATCTATGATGCCTGTAGAGGAAGTATCAGAATTAAACGAAACCGACCGTGGTGACGGTGGCTTCGGTTCAACAGGGAAGAAATAATATGTCAACTATTGCAGCTAAGTCGGATCGTAGCCATGT
>JAZSJL010000272.1:0-3111 GCA_045534355.1 Acutalibacteraceae bacterium | reverse complement strand
GCCGTCTCGACGAAATCACCGACTACATCCTCGAAAAGATGAATCAGACCGGTATCAAATGCCTCTGGGGCACCGCTAATATGTTCAGCAACCCCCGTTTCATGAACGGTGCAGGCAGCACGAATACTCTTGATACTTACTGCTTTGCAGCTGCTCAGATCAAAAAAGCTATTGAGCTTACCGTAAAACTCGGCGGTAAGGGCTACGTTTTCTGGGGAGGCAGAGAGGGCTATGAGACTCTTCTCAATACCGACGTTAAGTTCGAACAGGAAAACATCGCAAGACTTATGAAAATGGCTGTTGAATACGGTCGTTCAATCGGCTTTACAGGTGATTTCTACATCGAGCCAAAGCCAAAGGAGCCAATGAAGCACCAATATGATTTTGACGCTGCGACTGCTATCGGCTTTTTAAGACAGTATGGTCTTGATAAGGACTTCAAGATGAATATTGAGGCAAACCACGCTACACTTGCAGGTCATACATTTCAGTACCACTAAAGCCTATCTGCTATCAATGGTATGCTGGGCTCAATTGATGCTAATCAGGGTGACTATCTCCTTGGCTGGGATACAGACGAATTCCCATCAAACGTATATGAGGCTACAATGTGTATGTATGAGGTTATCAAAGCCGGTGGTCTTACAGGTGGCTTTAACTTTGACTCCAAAACACGCCGTCCGAGCTACACATTTGAAGATATGTTCCATGCATATATTCTTGGTATGGATACCTTCGCACTCGGTCTTATCAAGGCGGCTGAAATCATTGAGGATGGCAGAATTGATAACTTTATTACTGACAGATACGCATCATTTAATGATGGCATAGGTAAAAGAATTGTTGATGGTAACACAACACTTGAAGAGCTTGCAGCATATGCTGAAGAAATGGGTGCCCCCCACCTCCCTTCAAGTGGCAGACAGGAATATCTTAACAGCGTAGTAAATACTATTCTTTTTAAATAATAGCTAAACAAGGAGAAAATTATGGATTATCAGAAAGCGAGAGAAAGAGCAGCAGCCATAGTTGAACCTATGACTGCGTATGAGAAAATGTCTCAGCTGGTATATAACTCCCCTGCAATCGAAAGATTAGGAATAAAGGAATACAACTGGTGGAACGAGGCTGCTCACGGTGTTGCAAGAGCAGGTGTTGCAACTGTTTTCCCACAAGCAATCGGTATGGCTGCAACCTTTAACCCTGAGCTCAACGAAACTGTTGCTGATGCAGTGTCCACAGAGGCTCGTGCAAAGTATAACAAGAGCGTTCAGTTTAACGACTATGATATTTTCAAGGGTCTTACATACTGGACACCAAACATTAATATTTTCAGAGACCCACGTTGGGGCAGAGGCCAGGAAACCTACGGCGAGGACCCGTTCCTTACTGCTACAATGGGTGTTTCATACATAAAGGGCTTACAGGGTGACGGAGAATTCTTTAAATCCTGCGCTTGTGCAAAGCACTATGCAGTACACTCCGGTCCTGAAAAGCTTCGCCACGGCTTTGATGCTATAGCAAACAAAAAGGATATGTTTGAAACATATCTTCCTGCATTTGAGCAGGCTGTTAAAAACGGCGTTGCAGGTGTTATGGGTGCATATAACAGAACAAATGGTGACCCTTGCTGTGCACACCGTTTCCTTATGGAGGACGTGCTTTTCGGCAGATGGAATTTTGAAGGCTACTTTGTTTCTGACTGTGGTGCTATCAATGATATATATGAGCACCACAAATACAGAGTTACAAAAAAAGAAACTGCTGCTGTTGCGCTTGAGAGAGGCTGTCATCTTAACTGTGGTGAGGCATATGCACACCTTATTGAGGCTTATGAGGAGGATTTAATCACAGACGAAGCAATTGATGAGGCTGTATTAAGATTATTTACAATTCGTGTACTTCTGGGTGAATTTGAAGAAGTAAGACCATACTCTGACGTTGCTTTTGATGAGCTTGACTCACCAAAGCACAGAGCTCTTAACCTTGAGGCTTCCAAGCAGACAATGGTGCTTCTAAAAAACGAAGGTGACTTCCTCCCTGTTAAGGAAGGGACATTTAAAAAAATCGCTGTTGTTGGCCCTAACGCTAACTCAACAGTTGTGCTTGAGGGTAACTACTTCGGTAATGCTTCAGAGCACATAACAGTTGCAGAGGGTATGAGAAGAGTGTTCCCCGAAGCAAGAATCACAGTTGCTACGGGTACACGTCTTTACATCGAAAAGAAAAACGACTGGGATGGCTTCGGCTATATGCGTAGCGAAGGTCTCGCTGCTGCTTCTGAAGCAGAATTTACAGTTGTTTGCTTAGGTCTTGACCGTTCAATCGAGGGTGAGCAAATCGAAGGTCTTGAGGATGACTGCCTTGATAGTGGCGATAAAAAGAACGTATATCTTCCAAAGGCTCAGATGCAGCTTTGCGAGGAAATCTGCGACGTTTGTGATAACGTTGCTGTTGTTGTAATGTGTGGTAGCCCTGTTGACCTTGGCGAGAAAATCAGAAGCAAGGCAAAAGCAATTATCCACGGCTGGTACCCCGGTGCTTTAGGTGGTCTTGCAGTTGCACAGCTTATCCGTGGTGAATACTCACCAAACGGCAAGCTCCCACTCACCTTCTACGATGCAAAGAAGAATACAATCCCTGATATTTCCGACTACTCAATGGTTGGCAGAACATACCGTTACATCAACGAGGAGCCTTTGTATCCATTCGGCTTCGGTCTTTCATACACAAGCTTTGGCTATGAGAATTTTGAAGTTGTAAAGAACGACGATGATACAATCAGCTTACAGGTTAAGGTAACAAACACAGGTGACGTTGCCGGTATTGAAAAGGTACAGGTATACGCTCACTACTCCGACAGCAGAACAACTACACCTAACTATCAGTTATGTGGTATCAAGGCAGTTGAATTAGCTGTGGGTGAGAGCAAGGTTGTTACTCTCACAATAGATAAATACTGGCTTAAGGCTGTGCTTGAGGATGGTCAGAGAGTAGAGCCTGATGGTGAAATTACTCTTTACATCGGTGGTCACCAGCCTGATAAGAGAAGCTGTGAGCTTTGTGGTAACGAATGCCTGACAATAAAAATTAAATAATAAAATAAATACT
>JAZSJL010000180.1:0-5238 GCA_045534355.1 Acutalibacteraceae bacterium | reverse complement strand
ATTAAGATAGGTGTTTTACAATAGAGTCAACATAGAGGATTAGTGTTCTCAAAAAACAAATTCAAAGGAGAGTTTTCTATGAATATTATTGAATGCAAAAATCTCACAAAGGAATATTTAAGTGGTGAAAATACAGTTGTGGCACTTAACGATGTGTCCTTAGAGTTTGAAAAAGGGGAATTTGTTGCAATTATCGGTCCCAGTGGTTCAGGTAAATCAACATTCCTTCATTGCTTGAGCAGCCTTGAAAATGCTACCTCAGGCGAAGTAATTTATAACGGAGAAAGCCTTAAAAAGTATAATGATAACCAGCTTTCAATTCTCAGAAGAAGGCGCTTTGGCTTTGTTTTCCAGGCATACAATCTTGTTGAAGAATTAACAGGCTATGAGAATATCCTGCTTCCCATTATGCTTGATAAAAAGAAACCTGATGAGGAATATTTAAAGAAGATTATTGACATTCTTGGTATCGAGGATAGACTTCACCATCTTCCGTCTGCGCTTTCGGGTGGTCAGCAACAGCGAATTGCTATAGCAAGAGCACTTGCCAACAAGCCGACCATACTTTTTGCCGATGAGCCTACAGGTAACCTTGACGGTAAAAGTGGCAGAGAGGTGCTTTCCCTTCTTAAATATGTAAGTAAGGAGTTGGGTATAACCCTTATTCTCGTAACACATGATTTAAGAGTTGCCGAGCAGGCAGACAGAATCATAAAAATAGAAGACGGTGCTGTTGTTTCCGATAGCAAAAAGGATAATTAAAAATCAAAATTCGGAATTCGGAGTTCAGAATGCGGAATGAGCTTCGCAAGAGGTAAGATAGAAAAAGAAAGTTGCGGAGGTTTGTGCCTTCGAAGGCAGGTACAATAAACCACAACTATTTTACATATAAATTTTCAGGTGTTATTATGAAAAAATTAACCTTTAATTCCCTTGCTTTCGGTAACCTGAAGCACAGGAAAAAGCAATATATCTTGCTTATTATCGGCATCATTCTTTCAATGGTGTTTTCTGCAAGTATTCCTTTTCTTATATCCAGCGCCCTTTCTTCGGCAGAGGCAACTAAAAATTATCTTTATGGTTCAGAGGATATTCTTATCCCCAATGTGAACTCCTACCGTAACTGCGAGGAGCACCTTGAGAAAACCTTTGCCAGGGTAGGCTATGCAACTGTTTACGGATACCTCTCAAATCCCAAGGCTGAAAGTGGAACAGGTGTCTGCATAGCAAGCTTTGATGAAGCTTCAAAGGATATGTATGTATCTCTCAAAGAGGGTAAGCTTCCACAGGCTGAAAATGAAATAGCAATTGAGGAAGAAGCCTTATTCAGAATGAATCTTGAGGCAAAGGTTGGAGATACCATTACTCTTGATTTGTTCCCGAAAGTAGGTAAGGAGTTATCCGAAAAATCGAAAAAGGCTACCTTTGTTATTACAGGTATTTTGGATAATAAACGTCAAAATATTGAAAAGCATACAGTTCTCAGTGTTGAAAATGTTCCGGGTGCAATAGTATCAGAGAACTATACAATCACAGCCGGTGGCAAGGAATCTGTTATGGCTTTTGTGTCTGCCGAAGCGTTTTTGGACCAAAAGGCGTATAATGAACAGTTTTCAGCCTTTTATGAAAGCTACGGCGAGGGTAACGGAAATATTCTTCTGTACGAAATATCTGCACTTGCAAATTATGATATTCTTGCAAACTTTACAGGTCTTGCTGCACCGGGCACGCTTCTTGTGGTGCTTTCGCTTGTGTTTATGCTTGTTGCAGATATCGGTATCATAAATGCCTTTAGTGCAAGTCTTAAGGAACGCAAAAAACAGATAGGTCTTTTAAGAAGTGTTGGTGCAACAAAGCGCCAGATAATAAAAATATATGGCAGAGAAAGCTTTATTCTGTGCCTTTTGTGTACCCCTGTAAGTGTACTTACTTCTTTTGGTATCATAAGTGCAATAGTGCCTTTTTTAGGTGAAAACTACGTGTTTAAGCCTGAATTTTGGGTTATTCCCGTAAGTATTGCTTTGAGTATAATTTTTGTGCTTATAGCATCCTTTATACCTCTTGTTTCGGCATCGAGAATTTCACCCATGCAGACAATAAGAAATACAGAGCTTGGCAGAAAATTTAAAAACAAAAAAATCAAAACACAGAAAGAATTTGATACCTCAAGGCTTCTTGCTAAAAGAAATATCACCCTTTTCAGAGGTAAGGGTGTTGTAACAAGCATTATAGTGTGTGTTGCTGTATTTATATCTCTGTTTGGTTTTTCCGTTGTAAATGCACTTAAGGATGATTTGAACACGTACCCCCACGACTATACGGTTATGTCGGGATTTTATGAGTCCAACGGTTGGTTTTCGAACTATAAGCCACGTAACAGAGGTCTTTCCGAAAACAATCTTTCCGAGATTATTCTGAACGAAAACGTGGAGAGCATAAGCACACAAAAAATCACAAATGCCTATGTTCAGGCAGATGAATTTACCGAGTATATGGAGGATTTGTGCTATTTTAACAACCAATATAGTTGTGACCCCGAAAACGTGTGGGTTACACAGGAGAATTATAAGCAATACGCTCAAACCTCTGCTGAAGAGGTGTTTGTCAAAAAGTGTGCACAAATTCAGGATGACGTAGTTCAGTTTGAGCTTATTGGCTACGACGAAGAGACTATAAAACAGCTTTCCGAATACGTTGCAGCAGGCAAAATTGATATTGATAAGCTGAATTCAGGTGAGGAAGTAATCGTTATGGTGCCTGATAACCTGCTCCTTACTGCTTCCCATTTAGAAGAAACCGGAAAGTATTCGTATATTCACGTTTACAATACAACGTTAGAGGAGGAACCATACCTTGCTACAGAAGATATTTTTCTTCACCAGTCAGCCTGTGATCTTAAGATAGGGCAGGATATATCCGTTGGCTGGGTATATGCAGAAGAGAGGCCTGAAATGGAAGGCGACATCTACCACCTTGCAACGGACCAGAGGCCTATAAGCTACGAGAATAGTGTAACCGATACAAAAATCGGTTCAATTATTCACGGCATACCTTATAAATCAGGTGATTCAATAATCGGCGAGCTGTCCTTCTGGGGCAGAGCAAGGGTTATTACAACTACAGAGGGCTTCGATAAGCTCACAAACGGAAATATTCAATATAACCACGTAGGAGTAGCGCTTAATACAGCGTGTACGGAAGAAATCAACAAGGAAATGAATACTCTCCTTTCAAAGGTTTCTGCAGGTACAACAGGAGTAATAAACTCATCCTATGAAAAAAGGCAACAGGAGTTAGAGGATATAAGAGCCTCGCTTATTATAATAATAGCTGTTGCAGCGCTTTTCTTTACAGCCTGTGGCAGTATGGTGAATAACTCTATTACTGCACGAATCAGAGAAAGCAAAAAGGAAATAGGCACCCTTCGTGCTGTTGGTGCAACACAGAAGGATATAAACAACTCCTATTTCCGTCAGATATTTTCAATTCTGGGTTGGGGTGCTCTTGCAGGCTTCGTAGCATTCTTCATATACTATGGTCTTTATTATCTTGTGTTTGTTTCATTGGGCGATTCTCCCAACGACTACAAGGTAACTGTTATTGAAACCCTTATAGGAGTTATTCTTCTGTTTGTAAGCTGTATAATTAATATGGTTGTGAAGATTAGAAAAGAAATGAAAAACAGCATTGTTGAGAATATAAGAGAGCTTTAAAAGAATGCGGGATTTGGAGTTCGGAATGCGGAATGAGCTTCGCAAAATTTATACTTTATTCCTAACAGGAAGATGGTGACATTATGAAAAAGAAAAAATTGACATATACCTCTCTTGCAATGGGCAATCTGATAAAAAAGAAAAAACAATACCTGGTAATGATTATAGGTATTATTTTATCAATGATTTTCTCATCGGGTATAATTTATTTTGCGTATAGTGTTTACAGCACCTCTGCGCAAAAGAATGCCACTGAGCTGGGATACTACGATATGTTCTTTAGCGATTACGATGAACAGTTTTTTGCAGAGCTTGAGCATAGCCGGGCAATTGAAGAAATGGGCTATGGGTATGTTTTGGGTTACGCATTAACGGATGAAGCTGATGTTTTATCAGGTACAGCAGTTGCAAAGCTTGATAAGGCTTCTCAAAATTTTGTAAATCCTATATTTGTCAGTGGTACATATCCACAAAAAAAGGGTGAAATTGCCATTGAGCAAACAGCTCTTCTGCAAATGGGAATTACGGCAGAGGTAGGGGATGAAATCTCTCTTAAGTTCAAGGTACAAAACGGTAGTGAATTGCTCCATGAAATAAAAGAAAAAACATATACGCTGTCAGGCATAATGAGCGATAAACGTAATAATGTTGCAAGTGGATTTGAAGAAAAAAGAATTCTACCTGCAGCATTTGTAAGCGATAGTGAAAAAATTGATTTAGGTGGCAAGCCAAAAACAGTTGTTTATAGTACACTTGCAGAGAATGGCTTTGGTAAAGTATATGAAGCAAGAAATAAGCTGGGGATAGAAAATATTGAGAGTGTTCACTCTTTTAAAGATATCTTTAACGCTGATGCAGATGAATGGCTTTCCTTCTCCCTTGTAATGATTGTTGTGTGTATGCTTTGGCTTGCTTCATCAATAGGTATAATAAATGCATTCACCACAAATCTTAAAGAACGAAAAAAGCAAATAGGCTTTTACAGAGCAGTAGGTGCAACTAAAAGGCAAATTTTCAAGCTTTTTGGCAGAGAGGCTTTAATTTTAAGTACTATATGCACCCCTATAAGCCTTGCAATATCGTACCTTGCAGTTAAGCTTGTGGTAGGGTATATCTTTGAAAAGGCATATTTTTCACCGAATATCTGGGTGCTTATTGTATGTGGAGTGTTTAGTGTTTTGGGTGTTATGCTGTCGTCACTTATACCCTTGTTTGCTGCATCAAGAATTACACCAATGCAGGCAATAAGAAATATTGAAACTGCAAGGAAGTTAAAAAGAAAAAAGATTAAAACTCAGAAGGCTTTCAGCGTATCAAAGCTTCTTGCAAAGAGAAATCTTACTGTTTCAAAAAGCAAGCAAATAATCGTAAGTGTTTTTCTTGTTGTTACAATATTGTTTTCTTCCTATGCATTGTCGTCAATGACATATGCAATAAATGACATATATTCTCTCACAAGTGATTACGAGCTGCATCTTTACAGAGATTCAAGTCGGAGGCCAAGCGGTCTTAGGAAGACAATACT
>JAZSJL010000332.1:0-4196 GCA_045534355.1 Acutalibacteraceae bacterium | reverse complement strand
AGGACACAGGGATCAGTTTGCACCCAAAGCAAATACGCACATCATCAGCAGCAGAGCCACCATAGCAGAAGGTGTTGCCACTGTCATTAATCTGCCGTTGTCACTATATGCATTGGTGACAATAACAGGCAAATCGCAATTCTCTTTAACTGCAAGAAGTGCTGCCTTTGTTTCGTAGCTATCATTCATTGTTTCCACAATTACAAGGTCAACACCATATTTCACGCCTAGTGTAACTGTCTGTGAGAATATTTTAACTGCATCCTCAAAATCAAGCTCACCCAAGGGTTTGAGAAGCTTACCCAATGAGCCAATATCAAGTGCAATATATTTTTCCTGCTTTGACGTGCTGTGTGCTCTTGCATTCTTTGCATTCTGTACTGCAGCGCAGATTATACTATCTAATTCCTCAAAAGAAAATTTAAGTGTATTCGCACCGAAGGTGTTTGTGCAAACAACGTTACTGCCTGCATCAAAATATGCCTTATGTATATTTTCGACCACATGGGGGTGAGAGATATTCCAGCTCTCCGGATGCTCACCGGGCTTAAGCCCCTGTGCCTGAAGTAGTGTACCGAAGCCACCGTCAAGATACACAATATTATTTTTTAAGTATTCTCTGAAATTCATATTCATACCTGTTTTCCTATTATATCAGAAAGGTTGTCTTGTATTTTCTGTGCAACGTACGGCTTATTCATAGAATAAACGTGAACATTGGTTATGCCGTTTGCATATAAATCTATAATCTGGTCGGTAGCATACGCAATACCTGCCTGACGCATTGCAAGTGGATCAGAGCCGAATTTATCCACAAGACTTTTAAAGCGCTGTGGTATAAAGGAGCCTGAAAGCTTAATTGCTCTTTCCACCTGATTTGCATTGGTAATGGGCATTATACCGGGAATAACAGGCACGGTAATACCTGCCTCACGGATTTTATATAAGAAATTATACAAAAGATTGTTGTCGAAAAACATTTGTGTAGTAAGGAAATCGCACCCTGCCTCTACCTTCTCCTTAAGGTGAAGAATATCATCCCTCTGATTAAGGCTTTCGGGGTGTATTTCGGGGTAGCAGGCACCACCTATGCAGAAATCATATGGTGATTGTTTAAGCTCCCTTACAAGCTCTACTGCGTATTTATAATCCCAATGACTTCGGTCATCGTTTTCCATTGAAGAAGGAATATCTCCTCGCAATGCCATTACGTTTGTAATACCTGCAGCTGCTATAGCCTTTATTCTTTCCTGCACGGTTTCACGAGAGGAGGAAACACAGGTAAGGTGTGCAAGAGTTGGCACACCATATAACTCCTTTATATTTTTGGCAATATCTAAGGTATATTTGCTTGTGCCACCACCTGCACCGTAGGTAACGCTCATAAACGATGGCTGAAGCTTTGCAATTTCCTCTGTGGCAGATTTAACGCTATCGAACGCCATTTCTGTTTTTGGTGGAAAAACCTCAAAGGAAAGAGAAAAAGAATCCCTTGTTATTAAATCAATGATTTTCATAGACAATCCTTCTAAACAGTATTTTTCTTTATTATAAACCCATATATACTACAAATCAAGGGTTTAAACAACAGAAAAAGCAGACAGAACGTAAATCAGAATGTTCTGTCTGCTTTATGTATTTATTTATTCCTTTATACCAAACAACAGCTTTAAAAAGCCTTTGAGGAACTTTGGACTTTCGCATACTACAACTTTCATAAATCACCACTCCTTTAGGTTTACTACATAATATGAGGGTGATAAAAAAGTGTTACAGCTCCCACTCCTTAAGGTCTTTAACATCGTTGTACATTGCCACGTAGCTTTCGTGCCTCTTTTGGTGAATAAGACCTTTTTCGATTGCATCTAAAATAAGGCAACCCTTTTCCACTGTATGAGAGCAGGTAGAAAACTTACATCTGCCAAGGTACTCCTCGAATTCAGGGAAGCAAAAGGGAAGATTCTCCTTAAGAATAATATCGTTGGTTTCCTGAATATCGAGAGATGAAAAGCCCGGTGTATCTGCAACGAAGCCGTTACCTACATGGTAGAGCGTTACCTCACGTGTAGTGTGCCTGCCTCTGCCTAATTTATCGCTTATTTCACCCGTTGCAAGCTGAAAGCGTGAATCTATCGCATTGAGAAGTGAGGATTTACCTACACCTGTATTACCTGTAAAAACAGTAATACCCTCACCTATCATGGCCTGCACAGCTTCTACGCCCTCCCCTGTTTTTGTGCAAACAGAAGCAACGGGAATTCCTGCTGTTTTGTAAATGCTCTCATATTGGGAGGTATCTCCCAAATCACTTTTTGAGAAAACAACACAGGGCTTAATTCCTTTATCTACTGCAATTGCAGTAAGCTTATCTATTACAAGAAGGCTTGGTACAGGCTCTTTAACAGATGAAACAATAATAAGCGTATCTATATTTGCTACAGGTGGTCTAACAAGAAAATTCTTACGCTCCTCGATTTCATCTATAGTATTCTCTTTATCGTCTCGTACTGTTATTTTTACCCTATCACCTGCAAGCGGGGTGATTCGTTTTTTTCTGAAGGCACCCCTTGCCTTGCACTCATAAAGCTCACCCTCTGCCTCTACATAGTAAAAGCCACCGATTCCCTTTATGATTATTCCATTAATTACCTTTTCTGCCATTATTGCACCTGTGCCTCATCGGAAGTATCCTCTACAGTTGCATCTACTATATCAGACTGCTTTGCCTTTGCAACTGTTAAAACAATTGTTGCAGTTTTATCAAGATTTGGTGCAGAGGACTGTGATGGCGACTGCCCTAAAACAGTACCCTCGGCAGAATCGCTCTCCTGCTCCTGAATCGTTACGTTGTTGTAGCCTGCATTACTCAAAGCAATTCTTGCTTCATTGATATTCATACCTACAACGTTAACGTAGAAGTCTACCTGATGGTACTTTGTATACCATATGCTTGCAGGGTCATTATCGAAGTGAATCTCACCATCGAAGTACAGCTTATCGTTAAGGTAAACCTGAAGCTCGGATTTACCCTCACCCGAAACCTTAACGTTATAGGTGCTTACCAGATTTGTATCTGCTGTTTCATTTGCAACAACCACGCCACCCAGCTTTACTGTTACAGAGAGTATACCAACGTTTCGTGGAAGGTCTATACTCTGCTCGAAGGAAACCTTACCTGAGCTTACTGTGAGCATTACGCTGTCGCCCTTCTGCACAGGTGAGCCGTCCTTGGGAGATTGCTCTACAACCATATCCTTTTCCTCTGAGGTATCAACAGTTTCTACGCCACCTAAAACCAAGCCGTTGTCGGAGATTATCTTTTTAGCATCCGCCAGGCTCATACCCATAAGGTCAGGCATTTTAAACAGCGTGCCAACATTGGCTGCAGCATAGTAAACGTACACGTTTGAGCCCGGGAATACGCTTGAGCCTGCTGATGGGTCTGTTTTAATAACTGTACCTACCTCTGCAGTAGATGCAGTATCAGGCATCAGCTTGACTATAAAGCCCATAGATTCAAGTGTATTGTAAGCTGACTGGTAATTCTCACCCTCAAAATCAGGAATAGTTGTACCCTCACCTGATTTTGCTATATACAAACGGATTGTAACGCCCTTGGTTGCCTCTGTACCTGCTGCAGGGTCCTGCTTGAATACACAGCCATCCTTACCATCTGTAAAGGATTCGTAGGAAACCTCGAAGTCATATTTCCCTTCATAAAGGTCATTGTTTAAAATCTCCTCATCGTAGTTCATACCAAGGAAGTTGTCGACCTCAATTTTCTTGCCAAAAGTCAACGAGCCGTTTTTAAACTGACCTATGATTAAGATAAGTATAAATATTACAACGGCAAAGATAACACCTGCAATAATAGGTGTCCTTTTTGCTCTTGAGGAGCTTTCCTCCTCTGCAACAGAAGCTTCCACCCGTGGATTTTGAGCAGTTGCAACTCTTTTGCGACTAACCACAGCAGGCGGAACAGTTTTAACAGGCTCCTGAACAACTGTTTCCTGTGTTGTAGCCGGTCTTGAGCTACCCTGTATTTTACCGATATACCTTGTAGGCTCCTCGTCTACAAAGTATGGTGTATAGTCAAATTTAATGCTTGGATTTCTCTTTAATTCCTCAAGGTCAAGGAGCATCTCTGCTGCTGTCTGATAACGGTCACGGGTGTTCTTCTCCATAGCCTTAAGTGT
>JAZSJL010000373.1:0-3489 GCA_045534355.1 Acutalibacteraceae bacterium | reverse complement strand
AACGGAGTTTCTTCCTTAAGCATAACCATATCTTCATTTGTAAAGGAAGCAAGCATATCAGTAGAAATTACCCCCGGCGCAACGGCATTCACCCTTACACCGGAAAGCCCCACTTCTTTTGCAAGTGCTTTGGTAAGACCTATAACACCTGCTTTGGCTGCAGAGTAGTGCACCTCCATTGAAGCACCTACCTGCCCCCACATTGAGGTTACGTTGATTATATTACCCTCTTTTCTTCTTACCATATCAGGCAAAGCGTTTTTACAGCAATTAAAAACACCTGTAAGGTTAACACCTATCATACGTTGCCACATTTCATCTGTAATATCGGTAAAGAGAGCTTGCTGGGCAATGCCTGCGTTATTAACAAGTAAATCCACGCTACCCATAGTATCCTCTACAGCAGCAAACATAAGCTCAACCTCTTCGGCAGATGAAACGTCTGCCTTGAAAATTTCTGCATTACATATTGCAGAAAGCTCGTGCTTAAGAGCAAGAGCTTCTGTTTCGGAAGAATTGTAGTTAATGGCTATGCTATAACCCATTTTAGCAAGACAACGACAAATCTCTGCACCGATACCTTTTGCGCCACCTGTTACTAATGCTATTTTATACATTGTCTCACTCACTTACAGTTGGTTCAAGGGTTTGAACAATATCGCTAACGTTACCCTCGTTAATCTTAGTTTCCTTATAATCTGACGGTGGTGTGAACAAAGACATTGGTGCGATTGGAGAAACGTTGTCATAGTAAACAACGCTGTTATCTGTAGAGGTTGTTTTAATAATTGTGTTTCCAACGAAATAGTCAGTATTACCGTTATCGTATTCAACCACATTATAGGTAACGCCATCCTCTTTTACCGTTGACTTTGATACAACGGTCTGGTTAAAGTTGAATGGATCGCCTAATATAAGCTGTGCAAACTCATCCTCTGTTGCATTTTCTTCAATAAGCTTTTTGGGAATTACTATATATGTTTTATCCTCAGGTGATACAAGGTACCAGGTTGTTTCGCCAAGAATAACAGCCAATGGTATTTCGTTGTAAATCATTGAAACAGATGAATTTTTACCATTTTTTGCAACCTTGTAGTTCTGTGCTACACCTGCAGCATCTACAAGACGGATATTAATCATATACTGTGAGGAGCGAAGCACAGCAGCATCATCCTGCACGTATGGTACGTTTGGTGTGTTAGGCTTTGCAGATGTATTTGGCTCCTGCTCGTCAGGATTGATATTATTAATATCCGGTGCAGTAACCTGATTCTGCATTTGCTGGTTCTGAATAGCCTGCTGAAGTCTATCCTGTGAAACCTGTGTTGAAACATTACTCTCAACTATCGGCTTGAAGAAGTTTTTCTCCTCTTCCTTATCCTGCTTTGACATAGTTACAGTTTCTGTTGACAAAACAATGCCCTCTGGACTTGTGATTTCAACAACTGCAGTTTCGGGAACCTTTTTTGTAGTGCTTACAGTTGATGACTCTGTTGTGTTGTCAAGGGTGATTGAAGTTTCACAGCCACACAATGTAAATATTGCAACTACAAGCACTAAGGCTGTCGCTACTAAAAGAATTCTTTTCATAAACCCTCCGAATATCCTACAAATGTATTTTTATATTAACAAGTATTCTAACATAATAAAATTAAAATTACAACAAAATAAACAAGTTATAAAAGTTTATTTACATTTGAGAAACACTTTATTTATTCTTTTCCTCTTTTAAAAGACTGCGAATATGCTTAAAGGTTTCCTCCTCGCCCTTTTGGGCAAGCATAGCCAAAAGACTCTCGAGCAAATCTGAGGTTTCGGGATGAATTACTCTCCTGCCCTTACCCTTCATAAAATACTCTATCGGTGATTGGTCTGTATAAGCAGATCCGTTATATATTTTACCTGCGGCAACTCTGTCACAAAACATTTCAGCAACGTAGCGCATAGGCATTTTAACAGGCTCAACTACCTTTGATTTGGGATTGTAGTCAGTCCAATACTCAAAGTGGTGCTTATTTCTGCCTTTATGGTGAATCCACGCAAGTGAATAACCATAAATCGAACGCTCTGTTTCGTTAGGGCTATGAGTACCGGCATAGTATTTCATACCGGGAATAAACTCCGTAGGTGTATATTTAGATAAATCATGACGAAGCCCTTGCCAGAATATACCTGCCTTGAAGCAATGCTTGATTACAACATTTCTGTGCTTTGTAATTGTAACAAAATGTTTGATTGGATGTATCATAATCATTTAATCCTATATACGAAAAGATGCTCGCAAGCTATATCCTCAGGCGCACAAATATCTGCCTTAAGACAAAGTTTACCATCTACCTGAGAAGCAAACACCTTCGCCTCTGAGCCTAAAAGCGTAATTTCGTAGTTATCCTTATAGTCAATAGCTTCAAAAACAGTTTCCTTTGAAGGGAATTTTTCTGTTATTGCATATATATAGCCGTCTCGCTTGGTGTAATAAACGCCATCGGGAGCTTTATTGAAGTAAACCTCGCTGTCATAGATAGCCTCACCGTTAACTTGAAGCCATTTACCCATACCCAAAAGACGTTCCTCCATTAATGGTGGAATTGTACCGTCTGCATCGGGACCGATATTAAGAAGGAAATTGCCACCCTTTGAAACAAGTGAACAAAGTGTTTTAAGAAGCTCCTTAACGGAAAGGTAATTCTCGCAGCCCTCTTCTTTATTGATACCGAAGGAGCAACCAATACCACGGCACTCCTCAAACGGTCTGTCTAACTCAACGTCCTCTATTCTTCTTTCAGTACCAAGGTAAACGTCTATAATGCCGTATTCGGTGGTGAAGTTACCACCCTTTCTGCCTCGTGTTTCCTTACCCCAACGGTCATTGGGAACAATGAAATCCTTTACAGAGGACTCATTGTAGAGCCACTGCAAGAACTCTGTTGAGTGCCAAACGGAGCTTTCGTGCTCCCACTCACCATCTGTGAAAAGAGTATATGGCTGATATTTCTCCACAAGCTCCTTAAGCATTGGGTGAAGGTGCTCTAAAGCATACTTTTCAGGGTCCTCCAGGTAGTATGGGTGCCACCACTCATATACAGAGTGATAAACACCAAATTTAACGTCTGTACCCTCAAGGGCATTTTTAAGCTCCATAAGGAAGTCTCTCTTTGGTGCACACTCTACAGAGTTAAGACCGGGTGCATATTTTGTTTCATAGAGGCAGTAGCCATCGTGGTGCTTTGATACAAAGTTTATGTACTTGGCGCCTGAACGCTGAAAAAGCTTTGCCCACTTCTGTGCATCGAAGCGCTCACCTGTGAATTCATCCTTAAAATCATAATAAGGTCTTGAATTATAGTGTTCCTTATGATATGCCTTATATTTTTCCTGCGCAGGAGTCTGTGGCTCCTCCATATTACACGCATAACCATACCACTCTGCATAATCCTTTATAGGAGCATATGCAGGGATACTGTAAAGCCCCCAATGGATAAAGATGCC
>JAZSJL010000025.1:0-3326 GCA_045534355.1 Acutalibacteraceae bacterium | reverse complement strand
ACAGGCCCTATGCATATGGGTAACGCTCGTGGTGGTGCATTAGGTGACTGCCTTGCAGCCGTTCTTGATTGGGCAGGATACCGCGTGGAAAGAGAATTGTACGTTAACGGTGCAGGGAACCAGAAAGACAAATTCGCTCTTTCACTTGATAATCGTTATCAGCAGATTATTAACGGGGAGGATTCAATTGAGCCTCCTGAGGACAGCTACCACGGTGATGATATACGTGTGCTGGCACAAAGCTACATTGATGAATTCGGCACAGGTCTTATGGAGCTTTCCACAGAGGAAAGAAGAAAGGCACTTGTTGAATACGGCCTTCCTAAAAACATTGCAAAGATGAAGGCTGCAATGGCAAAATACAGAATCGACTACAATACATGGTTCTCCGAGCTTACACTTCACAATGGTGGTGAGCTTACGGAAACCATTGAGATTCTTAAAAAGAACGGCTACACATATGAAAAAGAGGGTGCGCTCTGGTATAAGAATATTGAGGTACAAACAGCAATCCTCAAGCGTCAGGGCAAATCACAGGAGTATATTGACAACCTTGAGCTTAAGGATGATGTTCTTATCCGTCAAAACGGTAACCCAACCTATTTCGCAGCAGATATTGCATACCACAGAAACAAGCTCGAAAAGAGAGGCTTTGCAAGAGCTATCGACGTTTGGGGTGCAGACCACCACGGCCACGTTGCCCGTATGAAGGGTGCTATGGAGGCTGTTGGTATTAGTGGCGACAGGTTGGACGTTGTACTTATGCAGCTTGTAAATCTTATGAAGGATGGCAAACCTGTTAAGATGAGTAAAAGAACAGGTAAGGCAATTACACTTGTTGACCTTCTTGACGAGGTGCCGATTGATGCAGTACGTTTCCTCTTTAATATGAGAGAAGCCGGCTCTGCTATGGATTTCGACCTTGACCTTGCTATTGAACAGTCCAACCAGAATCCTGTTTACTACTGCCAGTATGCTCACGCAAGAATCTGCAGTATTGTTAAAAAGCTTGCAAGCGAGGGTATTGTTTCAAGAAAGCCAAGCAAGGAGGAGCTCAGCCTTCTTACAAGTGATGAGGAAACAGACCTTATTGCTCACCTTGGTGCTCTTACAGGTGTTATTGTAAATGCAGCAAACACCTATGACCCTGCAAAGATTACACACTATGCAACAGACCTTGCTACAAAGTTCCACCGTTTCTACAATGCACAGAGAGTTATGGTAGAGGATGAAGCACTTATGCAGGCAAGAATATTCCTTTGTGTATGTGTTCGCAACACAATGAGAAACGTGCTTTCAATGCTCAAAATTGAAACACCTGAGTCAATGTAATATTGAAAAACTAAAAATAATATATAATTCTATGAAAAAACGCAAAAAGATATTAACAACAACTCATATAATAATGCTCAGCTTTCTGGGATTGATTGCAATAGGCACCTGCCTTCTTTCACTCCCTGCAAGCACGGCAAATGGCGAGGCAACTCCGTTTATTGATGCGCTGTTTACAGCTACCACAAGCACCTGTGTTACGGGACTTGTAACTGTACCTACTGCCTCACATTGGAGCTTATTCGGGCAAATAGTTATCCTCCTGCTTATACAGACGGGTGGCTTGGGTGTTATTACCCTAATATCGGCATTTGCGTTTTTTCTTAACAAAAAAATCAGTCTTTCAGACAGAGTTCTTTTACAGGATGCCTTTAACCTTAACTCCCTTGACGGTCTTACTTCCTTCGTAAAAAAGGTTGTTATAGGCACCTTTATTGTTGAGGGTGTGGGCGCTCTTCTGTATATGACTGTTTTCGTACCTGAATTCGGTGCAAAGGGTATATGGATTTCCGTTTTTAATTCCATTTCTGCATTCTGCAATGCAGGTATTGATATAATCGGTGAAAACAGTCTGGCAAATTACTCCACAAGCCCGATTGTAAACATAGTTACCTGTTTGCTCATAATCCTGGGTGGCTTAGGCTTTGTAGTCTGGTTTGATATATTGGGATCAATCAAAAGCAAGCGCTTCAGAAAAAGCAAGGTATTATCCTGCCTTTCACTTCACAGCAAAATTGCAATAGTCTCTACCCTTATTCTTATTGGTGTGGGTGCTGTACTCACCTTTGCATTTGAATATAATAACCCTGCCACTATGCAAGGAATGAGCCTTGGAGAAAAAATAGCTGCTTGTGTTTTTCAGTCTGTAACCACAAGAACAGCAGGCTTCTTTACTATTCCGCAAGAAAATCTTTCAAACGGAACATCACTTATATCTATAGTATTAATGTTCATAGGTGGCTCCCCTATAGGCACAGCCGGTGGTGTAAAAACTGTTACAATTACAGTTTTGTTTGTCTCGGCACTTGCAGCTGTTAAGGGTAAAAATGAGGTTGAGCTTTTCAACAGAGCGATCAACGAAAAAACTGTAAAAAAAGCTGCTGCAGTAGTTGTTACGTCAGGTACAATTGCTTTTATATCAACGCTTTTGCTTGTTGCAGTAACAGATGCACCATTTTTAGATATTATATATGAAACAGTAAGCGCAACGGCAACAGTAGGCCTTTCAAGAAATCTTACGCCTACGCTCAATAATGCCGGTAAGCTTATAATTACAATTTCAATGTTCCTTGGCAGAGTGGGACCGATTTCACTGGCCTTTGCATTGAACTTCAAAAAGGAAAAGAAAAACATTATTAAAAATCCCACAGAGGATATAAGCGTAGGGTGAAAATTATGGCTATTAATAAAACGTATGCAGTTTTCGGTTTAGGAAAATACGGCACAGCTGTAGCTAAGGAGCTTTTGGACAACGGCGTAGACGTTATCGCAGTTGACAAAGACGCCGACACGGTAAACGAAGCTGCTGACAAAATCCCTGTTTGCAAGTGCGCAGACGGAACTGACGACAATGTGATTCGTCAGCTTGATATTGAAAACGTTGACGTTGTAATAGTATGTATGTCGGAAAGCCTTGAAGCAACAGTAATGGCAATTACTCTGTGCAAGGAAGTCGGTGTACCCTGTGTAATTGCTAAATGCAGCGACGAGGTACACAGAAAAATATTTTCACGAGTAGGTGCAGATAAGGTTGTTTTCCCTGAAAAGGAATCCGGCACACGGTTTGCCAAGAACCTTTTAAGCAATGGCTTTGCTGATATTATAGATTTATCTACCGATGTTTCTATGGTGGAAATACCTGTAAAAGTCGATTGGGTAGGCAAAAATCTGATTGAGCTTGACCTCAGAAAAAAATGCACAATGAACGTTGTTGCAATAATCAACGGAGAAAGAGTAAAGTCGGATCAGAGCCATGTCGTTCTGTAGTCCAAGTA